>JBDQMQ010000001.1:0-17471 GCA_040262185.1 Aquiluna sp.
GCCGTTTCTCATTAGTCCAAAACACCAAATCGCATCAGCGTTTTTTCAGAATCTCAACCTAAGGTTGAAGGTGGCTGGAGGTGAGCTATGCCTAGATTTCGCGCACTCGCGCTGGCTAGCGCTACCCTCCTGATGCTCTCGGGATGCAGCGTTTTTTACCCGAACTGGGGAGCAACCGAGCTGCCCGAGGAACCGACGCTGTCGGCTCCTCCTACCGAGACGGAAACCGTAACAGCTGAGCCTGAGCCGACGAATACAGAGGTGGAGGCCTCGGCAGAGCCAGAGCCGACAGAGACCGAAGAGCCCGAGATTGAGAAGGTCCAGACTGAAGTGACGATCATCATGGCGGTAGCAGAGCCTGACTTTGGTGTGCTCACGGTTGTGGCACAGATCCCCGGCCTTAGCGAATCGGGCGGAATGTGCAAGATGCGTTTCATTGGTTCGGACGTTGAGAAAGAGCTAGAGGTTCAAGCGGAACCCTCCTCGGACTACACCCAGTGCTTCCCAATCGAGTTCCCACTTAGTGAACTGCCAAGCGGAAATGGGGTGGTAACTGTGAGCTACGACTCCGAGTTCCACTTTGGCTCCTCACCCGCAACATCGGTGGTGATTCCCTAGTGCGTAAGCTCTTTGCGATGTTTACCGCAGCCTTCATGGTTGCTGTCGGTTTTGTTGGCCTAACGTCTCCCCAGCCAGCCGAGGCCGCTCCTCCTGGCAGCGCTTTCGATCCTGGGTTGATCATTAGTGACAGCGTGTTCTTTGACTTTGGCTCAATGACCGTTGGGGAAATTCAGGCATTTTTAGATTCCAGGGTTGAAACCTGTCGCGCGGAGGATCCGGCGATCGACTGCCTCAAGAACATCCGCATCGACATTCCTGACACTCCTGCGACCACGCCTGAAGAGGTGGGTCCGTGTGCGGCGATACCAGCAAAGCCCCAGGCAACCGCTGCTGAGGTGATTCACGCGGTCGCAAACGCCTGCGGCATCAACCCCAAGGTCATAATTACCACTCTTCAAAAAGAGCAGGGTCTGGTTACCTCTACCAAGCCGACCGATTACATGTATCGGGCAGCCATGGGGTTCGGGTGTCCTGATTCGGATCCCGGAATTTGCGGCAAGGTCTACGTCGGATTGTTTAACCAGATCTATCGGGCTGCGAAGCAGCTGATCTGGTACGGAAACCCAGAGGGGTCCTTCACCTACTGGAAGCCAGGCAGAACCGTTGCGATGCGCTTCAACCCCAAATCCTCATGCGGCACTAAGAGCTTCCTGCTTCAGAACCAGGCGACCGCAAACCTTTACTACTACACCCCGTATACCCCTAATGCCGCGGCTTTGAACAACCTCTACGGCTCAGGTGATAGCTGCTCGGCCTACGGAAACAGGAACTTCTGGCGCTTCTTCCACGACTGGTTTGGCTCACCGGTTGCAGGTGGCTACCTGCTGAAGTCGGCCTCCAGCGAGACCTTCTTGATGGTCGACAACAAAAAGTACCGTGTCACGGACGCCCGGGTTTTGGCATCTCTTGCACCACTTGGACCACTTGGTGAGATTTCTCAGCCCTACCTCGACAGCTTCGAAAGCTCCGGAGACATGGGGCAGATCGCAATCGATCTGAGTACCCAGCAGCGCTACCTTCTCGTTGATTCCTTCAAATACGCAATCAATGACTGCCAGATCGCTGCTCAGTTTGGACAGGACTGCAACCTTGCAGTTGGCCTCACCTCACTCCAACTCACCCAGTTCCAAGACGGGGGAGTGCTCTCCAGGCTCATCGAGCAGCCAGACGGCACTAGGTATTGGATTGAAAACGCAAGCTCTCGAGTGGTCGTTGACCCTCTGGCCCTGAGCACTGTCGGAGCAGAGAACTCGCCAACGGTCTCGATGACTATCGAGCAAATCACCTCTGTTCAGCCTGGAAGCGCCCTAGCGTCTGAGCTGGTGATGTTTGGCCTAACCGGAACCAATGACATGCTCATCGCCTCCGGTGGCAAGACCTATCGCTTCGTAGCCAGCCTGCTGGGAGCTACTAACCTCTCACGTTGGTTCACCCAGACTGGTGTGACTATGGAGCTGCAGTCGGTTGCCTCGACCATGCACCCAGAGACTATTCGCGGCTTTGTCTCAAGTCCTGCCGGCGAGACCTACGTGATCACTGCCGAAGGCAAGCTGAAGGTTACTGACCCTGCCGAGTGGACTGACTACGTGGTCCCGCTGCCCCAGAGTTTGATTGACGCGTTCCCGACAATCGAGGCCGAGCTTGCGACTCCAGCTGTTGTGACGTCCGAGGGCAACAAACTTGCCTACTTCGTGGACTCTGCAGAGCGCAGAATCTCCACCACCGCCGACATGACGAACAGATTCTTGGGTCTCATTGAGCAGCCAAGTACCGTTATCCTGCCGCAAAGTGCGATCAACACCGTTGAGAGCGTTGGCCTTGCAATGGCGCCAGGCTCAATAGTTAAAGCCGCTGGCAGCTCCACCCTTTATCTGGTGGACGGCTTAACCAACAAGATTCAACTCGCCTCCTCCTCGCAGGCAAAGAGCGTTTCAGACTCCAAGACCTTCACCTTTACAAAGAGCGAGCTTGACAAACTGGAGACAAGAACCGGCTTCAGTTCAATCAAGGTTCAGTGCAATGCGGAGACTTACCTGCTCGATGGGGGCGTGCTCTACCCGATTTCAGCAGAGGCAGCTAGCCACTTCCCCGGCACTGCCTACCCGCTCGATAACTCAACCTGCAGTGCCCTAGAGCTGTCATCTCGAGCTGTTGGACAGTTCATCAGGGACTCACGTGGAATTCTCTACTTCATCCAAGATGGCAAGAAGCTTAGGATTTCCAACTGGACTCACTTCGCATCGCTCAGGGGCGATGGACCCGGGTATGTCCAGGCGACAAGCTACTTCAGCTCAAAGATTCCACTGGGTTCAAAAGCTCCCAATGAGGTTCAACTTGCATCATCTACCCCACTTCCAACAGGCGACTTCGGTCAGCTGACATTCGGCGGAAGCATCCCCGAGCCAGCGCCAGAGCAGAACCCAGCACCTGCACCCGCTCCAGCACCTGCACCAGCGCCTGCACCTGCTCCAGCGCCAACTCCTGAGCCCGAGCCAACTCCTGAGCCTGAACCACAGCCAGCACCAGAGGTTCCAAGCGAATATCGGGTGGCTCCTGGCGACACCATGAACAAGATCGCAGCAAGATTCTCGGTCAGCGTTTCAAGCCTTCAGTCTCTCAATGGCATTACAAACCCGAACCTAATCAGGGTCGGGCAGCTACTAAAGATTCCTGGCGGTCAGGCAAGCGAACCGGAACCCGAGCCTGAACCAGAACCTGAGCCGACTCCCGAGCCAGAACCCGAACCACAGCCCTCAGTGGTCGAGTATCGGGTGCAGTCGGGAGACACAATGCTTCGCATTGGCTACAAGTTTGGAGTTTCTCCCGCTGCCATTCAGGAGTACAACTCAATTTCCAACCCGAACTTCATTAGAGTTGGGCAGCTGCTGAGGATCCCGCTGAGTGTTGACGCAGCCCCAGAGCCAGAGCCAGAACCTGAACCAGAACCGGAAATTGTCACATACCGCGTGCAATCCGGCGACACGTTGTGGGGGATTGCGCGGAAGTTTGGGGTACGCTCATCAGCTCTTGCGGAGCTAAATGACATTAACAATGCCAACTACATAAGGGTTGGGCAGCTACTACAGATTCCAGGCTGAGTCGACGATATCGGCCAGTGAGTGCTTGGTTCTAAAGCCAAGGGTCTCAGCAATCCGATCGACGTTCGCAACAAGTCTCGGGGGATCCCCAGCTCTCCTGCTGGTGACATCTGCTTCAAAGTCTTGGCCACTTGCTGCCCTGAGTGCATTTAGCACCTCGAACACCGATGCACCTTGACCAGTTCCCACATTGAAGGTGTCAAAGGGTCGGTCGCTTCGCTCCAGATAGTCAACTGCAGCGACGTGTGCCTGGGCAAGGTCTGAGACGTGAACATAATCCCTGATGCAGCTGCCGTCTGGGGTTTGGTAGTCATCACCAAAGACCTTGGGAGCCTCGCCGCGCCTGAGCTGTCCGATGGCAATTGGTATCAGGTTAAGCGCAGCAGTGTCTCCCATGCCGGCTTTGCCCGTTCCAGCAACGTTGAAATAGCGCAGGTTTACCCCTCTAAGGCCCCAATTCGCGGCATTTTTGACCATCCACTCTCCGACGAGCTTGGTTTGGCCATAGGGGTTAATTGGTGAGGTTGGGTCATCCTCTTTTACCTGCTTGGCATCTGGCATTCCGTAGGTGGCAGCAGAAGATGAGAACACCAGAGAGTCGTGACCGGTCTCTCGCATGGCAAGAAGGAGGTTTGCCATTCCGCCGATGTTGTCTAAAAAGTAGCGCTCGGGTATTTCCACCGATTCGCCTACCTGCTTCCTGGCTGCCAGGTGAATTACAGAATCGAATTTTTGGCTGGAGAGAAGTTTGGTGAGTTTCTCGCCGGCATCCGAAGCCGCAATATCAAGCTCCACGATCTCGGCGGAGATGCGCTCTTTGATGCCTGTGGAGAGGTTGTCGACGACAACACAGTCATGGCCTGCGGCCTGTGCAGCGTGAACAACGTGTGCACCGATGTAGCCGGCACCGCCCGTTACGAGGATTTTCACAGCTAAAGGCTACCTTGAAGGTTTGTAAACAATTTGCAGGATTGGTCAATCTCTCAACTTGACAGGTGCATACTTACACCAGTGTAATTACAGCAGCAGAATTCTTTTTGAGGGGAAGCAGCATGGAACAGCGTGGTCAAGTGCCTGCTAATTGGTTTGTCGATGTGCTCAAGCTGGGGGTAGCTCGGGCCTATGGAGACGACACAGAGGCAGACCCACTTGCATGGCAGGAAGATGCGCTGTGCGCTCAAACTGACCCTGAGGCCTTCTTCCCCGAAAAGGGAGGATCCACGAGAGACGCCAAGAAGATTTGCTCCCAGTGCAGCGTTCGTTCAGAGTGCCTCGAATACGCTTTAAAGAATGATGAGCGTTTCGGGATCTGGGGCGGTCTTTCAGAGCGCGAGCGTCGCAGACTTCGCAGGCGCGCTTAATCAATCGTGAGCTCGCTCTCGGTAGCGGCCATTGTTGTTTCTCATGCCGCAGGCGAATACCTAGAGAAGACGCTCCAGGATCTCGCTAATCAAACTCACCAGCTGCAGCAGGTTGTTGTTGTCGACACCGCTGGCGATGAGCAGGCGGTTGCTCTCGCTTCAAGCCACGGTTTCTCTCTAATTCAGCCTGGTGACCTAAAACTCGGTGCGGCCATAGATGCCGGCATCATGGCGCTTGGCACCTCACCAAGTTGGATATGGATTCTTCACGACGACTCCGCCCCGGAGCCGCAGGCGCTTGAACGCCTCGCCCGTGCCGCAGAGATTTCTCCTTCGGTTGCGGTGATTGGGCCGAAGCTGCTCAGCTGGGAAAAGCCCATTGAGATTCAACAAATGGGCCTAACGATCACTCAAACTGGAAAGCCTTTTTTACTAGTTAGCCGAGAGTATGACCAGGGTCAACACGATTCGACCGGAGACACCTTGGCGGTTTCTACCGCAGGAATGCTGGTCTCACTCGGGCTCTGGCAAAAACTCGGTGGCCTAAACGACGCCTCTCCAGTGTTTGCCCAGGACCTCGAGTTCTGCCTGAAGGCAAGAGCAAGTGGATTCCGGGTCATTGTTGAGGCGAGTGCGAGGGTGAATCACGCTGGGCTGTCCATGGCGACCAAGCGTCGAAAGTCTTGGGTAGGTGGCAACAGGCGACAGGGTCTTGCTAAGGCCCACATCCACCTTGCCACCGCAACGCTGCCGCTAGCGCTGGTGATTCCTCTCTACCTGCTGCTGCCACTTGCTTTTCTGGTTTCGATACCAAAGCACCTTTTGGCCAAAGACCCAGGGCGTATCTATGGCCAGCTAACCGGCTGGCTTTGGGCATGGTTCACCGCTCCCAAACGCCTTGCCGCTCGCAGACAACTAAGAGCCAGCGGCAGTCTCTCGCCAACCAGGTCTCTTTATGCATCAAGGGCCCAACTCGCTAGGCGACGTTCGCTTCGGTTTGAGTATGAAACGGTTTCTGGCCAAGAAGAGGCAAAGGGAATCCTGGCATCTGGGGCTCTTTGGTTTGCCTTGCTTCCGCTGGTTGCCTCAATACCTCTTTTTCCCTCAGGGCCCATAGGCAGCGAGAACCTGCGAGCACTAGGCCGGAGTTTTGAGTCGATATGGATCTCCACTGCGGGATCCCTGCAGCCCTATCTTGGCGGGGTAGCGCTTCCAGCAGAGCCGTTTAATTGGTTCTACCTGCTGCTCGCTCTCTTCTCACCAGCATCGCCCTCGCTGGCGCTGGCCAGCTACCTCTTCATCGCTCCCACACTTGTTTATCTCTCGGCCTGGTTCTTGCTGGGAACTGTGAGCCAAAAACCGCTGGTGCGGATAATGCCCGCCCTTATCCTCGCCCTATCTCCACTTGTCCTGCAGCTTCAGCACAGAGGTGGCGTGGTTGAGCTGACGGCTCTGGTCTTTGCAATGCTCACCACTCGACTCCTGGTCAGCTCTGCTAACGCCTTCTCCCCAGCTCGCAGCTGGCGCTGGGTGGCACTGGCAGGCCTTACTGGGGCCGTGCTTGCTGTTTCATCGCCATTTCTTTTTCTGCTGGCGCTGCTGGGGTCGGTTGTGCTGATCGCAATGCGCCCATCGCGGGCGCTTGCCTTGGTTTGGTTCGGTATTCCTGGCTTGGTGCTGTTGCTGCCATGGCTGGTTGCAACAGCCGAAATCGACATTCCCCTTGCCCTTGTTACCTCATCGGCGAGGCTTCAGCCCCTTCCGCCAGAGACAACGTCTCTTG
Organism: Aquiluna sp.; assembly: GCA_040262185.1. GTDB lineage: Bacteria > Actinomycetota > Actinomycetes > Actinomycetales > Microbacteriaceae > Aquiluna. The sequence continues at coordinate 6,864 of JBDQMQ010000001.1, forward strand.
CGCTGCTGGGATTGACTGCGCTAGCCGCGGCGCTCGCCATCGTTTTTGCAAGGACCTATCTAGCAGCTGGGGTTTGGGTCTTGGCGGGTGTTGTTGTGATCGGGCAGAGTCTGCTCCCGATCTCTGGCCTTGCTGAGTTGCCCGCTGTGTTACTAATCCTTGGGCTAATCGCGACGGCCGATCTAGCCAGCAATATCACAGCCAAGGTGGCTGTTTCGCTTGCCACCATCTCGGCGCTGGGTATCGCCGCGTTTGGCGGTTATGTATACGGATTTGCAAGTCAGCCCGGCATCTCGGCGGTTCAGGATCGGCAGCTGCCAGCCCTCGTAGTCGCATTTGCCGATGTGGATCAGATGACCAGAACCCTCAAACTCGAAGTGGGCGAGAGCGTTGCAGCAGAGCTGGTTTGGGGCGACGGCATCTCACAGGATGAGGTGAATCTTCTCTACGAGCGCACCCTGCCAGACAGTCAGTTGTCGGTGACCCTCGCGCAGCTTGCCGGGTCGCTGGTGGCGGGAAATTCCGCTGGTGTTGCAGAACTAATGAAAGCTACGTCGGTTGACTTCATCCTGCTCGCACCCTCCACCCACCCAGCTCGCTCAGAGGCAGAGGTTTCACTTTCAACTCTCGCATTACTGCAGAGCTCTGGAGAGAGTGAGTTCGGGGTCCTGTATCGGCTCGATGAGCTACAAGCGAGCTCCAGTGACTTATCGACCTCAGGCTTCGTGAACGTGCAACTGGCCCTACTGGCGGCTTACCTACTGCTCGCTATCCCAACGCCGGCGACAATTCGCGGCTATCGAAGGGTGCGGAGTCGATGAAGATTTTTGCGAGAGCTTTGCTGGCACTTCTGCTCCCGGCCCTGGTGATTTCTGGCTACGTCTTCCTGCCTGCTGCTCAGGGTCCATCTCAAGAGATCGCCGCTGCTGAATTTCAGGTGTCGGTTGATCCTGCAGACCTGGAAATTGTTTGTGCTGGCGCACTCATTGAGGTCGGTGGTGAGGATGGCACCGATCTTGATCTCATTGAACGGGTTGGTGAGGCTGGCGTGAGAGCGGTCTCCACCGAGGAGATTTCTGTGCCCCCAACCACGGTTCCATCAGTTCCCATTGAGGCCAAGAGCTCTCAGCAGTCAACCGAGCTGCTCTCGGCCATCCAGACTCAAGCCGTTGCTAGAGAGCGGGCAAACGGACTAGCGGCCTCTTTCTGCGAGCAGCCCATTACCTCTGGTTGGTTCATCGCAGGTGCTAGCGGAGTTGGAAACGAGAGCATCCTGAGCGCGGCGAACTGGAATGACGTTGATACCCAGCTGATTGTTGAGCTTCATAGCCCAGGTGGCACGGTTTCCGAGCGCTATGCCCTTGCAGCCGGCCAAGAACGCCTCATCACCCTCGCTCCGCTAGCGGCCTTGGCGAGCGTTTACGCGATCCGTGTTGAGTCGACTGGCCCGGGCATTGCCGTTGCACTCCAAAACAGGTGGTCGAGGGGGCTTACTCCGCTGGGTGTCGAGCTCACCAGTACCACCCAGCTGCCAGCACTGCAGCACTGGATTCAGCCGGTCAGTGTTTTGGCAGAGGGATATCAGCCACCAATACTTCGCCTCTTTTCACCTGCTGAGGCTGCAGAGGTCGTAGTTACCGCATTCGGAAGTGAGGGACCCGAACTATTTAGAACGGTGGTGCCCGAAGCTGGCTTTGCCGAGTTGAATCTTGAGCTGGGTGCCGGAACTTACCTCATAAAAGTGGAATCCAACGTCGAGGTGTTGGCAGGAGTTAGAAACCCAGCACTGGACCCCCTGGACTATGCCTGGATATATCCGCAGCAGCTGTTTACGTCACTGGCTTTGCCTGTGCCCAGCTATAAGACCTCCCTTTGGCTCGCTAACCCAGGAGCTCTCGCGATTTCACTAACACTGGCAACAACAACCAATGACCGTGTCAGTTACCAAACCCTGGAGCTTGGCCCCTTTGAATCTACCGGTATCCCAGTTAGCTCAGATTCGTTGCTCGTGCAGTCGGCAGGTGAGTTTTTGGCAGCGCTTGAGCTATTGGATGGCGCAGGCTATGCGGTTATAGGGCCGAGCGAAAACAAGAACCTGGGCGAGGATCTGGTGGTGAGCGTTCGCTAGTTGTCGGGGTGAACTAGCTCCCATGGATCCTTGTCAATCAGAGCGGCAGCTGCTGCAAGAACCGCCTGTTCGATGTGGATCCGGGGGTCTGGGATGCGTCTTTTGCCCAGCCGTTCAATTGGGAGCCTGTAGAGGGTAATGGTCATGGTTGACCGCCTCGTGTTGAAGCGCTTCAGGCTCTCTCCCGGCTCCATTAGCGGAACATCTTCAATCCGGTAGTTCAGCTCCGCAAGCTCGCTAAAGGTCTCTCGAAGGTATTCGCAGGTCTCAGAGACGACAGCATCGAAAAAGCTCGTTCTTGTCCCATGCTTGAAAAGCTTTGAGGGGAGGGGGCGGCGCATGCCACGGCCGTGCCTATCCCTCTTGACTGACCCCCGGCTCATAGTGGCATTGTATTCTTTTCCTCGCTCCCATCGAGGAAGAAGTAAAGCCGTGGATTTTGACAAGTTTGTAAAGACATATGACGTTCGTGGGCTGGTCGGAAGCGAGCTGACTGCAGAACTCATAGAGTGCTTTGGTGCTGGCTTTGCAGACGAGCTGGAGCTTTTGGGCAAGAGCTTGGTCGTCGGGCATGACATGCGGGATTCTTCTCCCGGGTTTGCAAATGCATTTGCGCAAGGGGCAATGAAGCGCGGTGCTTCGGTTGTGATGATCGGGCTCTGCTCGACGGACATGACCTACTTCGCCTCAGGCAAGTTGGATCTTCCTGCGGCAATGTTTACCGCCTCTCACAATCCCGCAAGTTATAACGGCATTAAGTTTTCCAGGGCTGGCGCTCGCGGAATAAGCCTCGACACGGGGCTTGCCAACATCCGTGACCGAGCTAAAAAGTATTTTGATAAGGGCATCGATGCTGTTGCAGCCTTGGGAGACTCCCATGAGCAAAGCGTCTTGGATGACTATGCCGACTACCTGCACTCGCTTGTTGACCTCAGTGGAACCCGAAAGCTAAAGATTGTTGTGGACGTGGCCAATGGCATGGGAGGGCTCACGGTTCCAGCGGTTCTGTCTAGGCTTTCGCAGCTTGAGATTGTCCCGATGTACTTCGAACTCGACGGCAACTTTCCAAACCACGAGGCCAATCCGCTGGATGTGAAGAATTTGATTGACCTTCAGAGAAAGGTTGTCGAGGTGGGCGCAGACCTCGGGCTTGCATTTGATGGCGATGCGGATCGCTGCTTTGCAGTAGATGAAAAAGGGGTGGCTGTCAGCCCATCTGCTGTTGCGGCAATCGTTTCAAGACGAGAGGTCGAGAGGGTCAGCGCCCTGGGGGAAACAGATGTTGTTGTAATCCACAATGCCCTCACCTCTAACTTCGTTGCCGAGACCATCGAGCTAGCCGGCGCAAAAGCTCATCGCACCAAGGTCGGCCACTCGCTCATCAAGGACCAGATGGCCCAGACCGGTGCGGTGTTTGGGGGCGAGCACTCGGCTCACTACTACTTCCGCGACTTCTGGGGAGCGGACAACGGAATGCTGGCCGCCATGCACCTCATCAGCGAGCTGGGAGAGGCTGCTACCAGCATGAGTGAGATTGCGATGCGCAATACCCCCTACTTCTCCTCAGGCGAGATCAACTCAAGGGTCGATGACAAGCAGGCAGCGCTGGATAGGGTGCGGGAGGAGCTGGAATATGAGACCGAGGAAGAATTTGACGGGAATACCTTCCACGGGAAAACTGCTGAAAATTGGTGGTGGTGCAATATTCGCCCCTCAAACACCGAACCATTGCTTAGACTTAACGTCGAATCAAATCACGAGGCCTTGATGATTGAGATTCGAGACAAAGCAATCAGACAAATAAGAAACAGCTAGTTTCGAAACGAAAGGCCTCAATAATGAGCAAAACCCTGACCGCTGAGCAGTTCAGAGTAAAAGACCTATCCCTAGCCGAATACGGCAGACACCAGATCCGCTTGGCCGAGGCCGAGATGCCTGGCCTCATGGCCCTGCGCGAGGAATTTGGACCTCACCAGCCACTTCGTGGAGCTCGCATCGCTGGCTCTCTGCATTTTTCCGTGAAGTCGGCAGAACTCATCTAGACCCTGGTTTCGCTGGGCGCCTCCGTGCGTTGGGCAAGCTGCAACATTTTCTCCACCCAGGACGAGGCAGCTGCCGCGGTTGTAGTCGGTGACGGCACCCCGGAGAGCCCAAACGGCACCCCAGTATTTGCCTGGAAGGGCGAAACCCTAGAGGAGTACTGGTGGTGCACCGAGCAGATCCTGGACTTTTCCAGCGAGGGTGCCGAGGGGCCAAACCTAATTCTTGATGACGGCGGAGACGCGACACTCTTGGTTCACAAGGGCGTTGAGTTTGAGGCCGCAGGCAGTGTTCCAGAGCCGACCGAGGATGATTCTGAGGAGTACCACGTTGTCCTAAGTGTTCTGAAGAAGAACTTTGAGCTCGACAACCAGCTCTACACCCGCATGGCCGCAGAGATCAAGGGTGTCTCCGAAGAGACCACCACCGGCGTCCACAGACTCTATGACTTCCACAAAAACGGAAAGCTTTTGTTCCCGGCAATCAACGTGAACGATGCCGTCACCAAGAGCAAGTTCGACAACAAGTACGGCATCCGCCACTCACTGCCAGATGGCATCAATCGTGCGACTGACGTCCTCATGGGCGGCAAGGTTGCATTTGTTGCCGGTTACGGTGACGTGGGTAAGGGCTCTGCAGAGGCACTGCGCGGCCAGGGAGCGCGGGTCATTATTAGTGAGGTTGACCCAATCTGTGCCCTCCAGGCAGCCATGGACGGCTACCAGGTCGCAAGGCTCGAATCCGTTATCAACCAGGTCGATATCTTTGTGACCTCGACCGGTAACGAGAACATCATTCGCGCCGAGCACGTGTTGCAGATGAAGAATCTCGCGATTCTTGCAAACGTCGGCCACTTCGACAACGAGATCGACATGGTCGGCATCGCAAAGATTCCAGGAATCGAAAAGGTAGAGATCAAGCCTCAGGTCCACGAGTGGAGGCTTCCAAACGGGCGTTCGATCTTGGTGCTGTCCGAGGGTCGCTTGATGAACCTTGGCAATGCCACCGGTCACCCAAGCTTTGTAATGTCAACTTCGTTCTCGAATCAGGTTTTGGCCCAGATTGAGCTGTTCCAGAACCTTGAGAGCTATCCGCTCGGCGTCCACATCATGCCGAAGGAGCTAGACGAGAAGGTGGCAAGGTTGCATCTGGATGCTTTAGGTGTTGAACTAACCTCGCTAAGCGACCGTCAAGCCCGCTACATTGGTGTTGACGTAGCTGGACCTTACAAGGTGGACCACTACCGCTACTAATAAGGAGGGCGCAGTGACTCACAAAATCCTCGTTGTCGACGACGATGATGCACTGCGCGAGATGGTCGGTCTCGTTCTGTCCTCAAATGGCTATCAGCCCGTCTTTGCCAGCGATGGCATCTCTGCGGTAGAGGTTTTCAAGCAAAGCTCCCCTGACCTGGTATTGCTAGACATCATGCTGCCTGGACAAAGCGGCATCGATGTCTGCTACCAAATCAGGGCAGTCTCCGGTGTTCCAATCATCATGCTCACCGCCAAGGGCGACACCGAGGATGTTGTTGTTGGCCTCGAGGCCGGAGCCGATGACTATGTGGTGAAGCCTCACAACGGTGCTGAGCTGGTTGCTCGCGTGAGAGCTAGGCTTCGGCCACTTACGGACGATGCAGCTGTAGTTGCAATAGGACCGCTTAGCCTGGACCCGAAGTCATTTGAGGTAAGGCGTGGAGAGGAGCCGGTTTCACTCACGCCACTCGAGTTCAAACTGCTTCACACTCTGGCATCGAAGCCGCAGCAGGTCTTCAGTCGCGAGATGCTGCTGGAGCAGGTTTGGGGTTACCAGTACAAGGCGGACACCCGATTGGTAAATGTCCACGTTCAGCGCCTTCGCTCCAAGGTTGAAGACGATCCAGAGAATCCAAAGATTGTGATGACAGTGCGCGGTCACGGTTACAGAGCCGGCTCCGATTCTCAGTGACCTCGCTCCTCAGACGCTCCCTCACCGCTAGAACAGTCCTGGTGACGGTGCTATTGGCGTCACTTTCGGTAATTGCAATCGGTGGTTTCCTGAGCTACTCACTTGCAAACAGCTTTTATCAGAACCGGCTTTCGCAAGTGCTCGGAGAGACCGAGCGTGCTGTTTCATCGGTGCAGACCACGGTTGCCGCCGCCTCTTTGAATGACGAGACGGCGCTACAGAACCTCCTGAACTCAATTGTCCCAAGCCTTGAAATTGCCGGTGGTTCTAGCACGAGACAGGTAGCTCTTCTTAGGTCACCCGATCAGCCTCAGCTTCAGCTGTTTCAATCTCCTATTTCGCAGGACCTTGATCTTGCCTCGATTCCAGAGGACCTTCGGACCGAGGTCCGCCAGAGTGCTGGATCGCTAACGTTCACGCCGGTGCAACTAGTGAGAGAAGAGATCTTCGTTCCTGGAATCACCGTAGGAGCCAACCTGGCGATCCCAGTCGCGGGAAACTTCGAGCTTTATTTAGTGTTTGATCTATCCGCGGAACAGCAGGCTCTCGAGCTAGTGCAGAGCGCTTTGGCCGCTGGTGGAATAGTTCTTATTTTGCTGATCTCTGGGGTTAGCTACTTGGTTACCAGGCGGCTTGTAGGGCCCGTGGAGCGGGCTGCAGGAGCCGCTCAAAACATCTCCGAGGGCAAGCTCGATGAGCGACTTCCAGAGGCCGGTGAGGACGTCATGGCAGTGCTTGCCAAATCCTTCAACAAGATGGCGGGTTCTTTGCAGCAGCAAATTGAACAGCTGGACTCGCTTTCAAGAATGCAACGCCGTTTTGTGTCTGACGTCTCACACGAGCTCAGAACGCCGCTAACCACCATCAAGCTTGCAGGTGAGGTCATCTTTGGCAATCGCGCGAAGCTCGATCCGGCCCTAACTCGCTCGGCGGAGCTTTTGCAGGACCAGATTGACCGCTTCGAAAAACTTTTGGGGGACCTGCTAGAAATCTCTCGCTATGACGCCGGGGCTGTTGTCGCAGACTTCGAGTCACACGATCTCAACGCGGTTGTGGGAGCTGCCATTGAGTCCATTGAGCCGCTCGCAAAGAGCAAGGGTTGTGAGATTAATGTCGAGCTGCCGGGGAAGCCTGCGATGGCTGAGCTTGATGCAAAGCGCATAGAAAGACTTCTTCGCAACCTGCTTTCGAACGCCATTGAGCATGGCGAATCCAAACCGATTTACGTTCAGGTCGGTGAGAATACCCAGGCGGTTGCGGTGTGTGTTTCTGACAGTGGGGTTGGAATGTCAAGGGCTCAGCTGGAGCGAGTCTTTGATCGGTTTTGGAGAGCCGACCCAGCCCGTCAGAGGTCTGTTGGCGGAACGGGACTTGGCCTTGCGATTGCGAGGGAGGACTCATCCCTTCACCGCGGTTGGCTTCAGGTTTGGTCCAAACCAAAGCGCGGTACTAGCTTCCGCCTTACGCTTCCAAAGCAGCGCGACTCAGTCATTGCCAACTCGCCACTTCCACTACCGCCAAGGGCGATGGAGGCATGATGCGAAGACTATTGGCCTTATTGATGACGCTCACCCTGGCCGGGTGCGCAAGTCTTCCCACGGAGATTGATGTTCAGTCTGGTCCCGAACTGATTCCACTCGAGCAGCAGGAGTTTGCTTATTACTCGCCGGCCTCGCCTGAAGAAGGCGCCTCTCCCCAGGAGATTGTTTCGGGCTTTTTGGCAGCTGGTACAGGGCCGCAGAATGACTACTCGGTGGCAAGAGAGTACCTTTCTGAGGCTTTTGCAACTCGGTGGAAGCCAGACGCCCAGACCCTGATCAGGGTGGGTGTTCCGATCTACCAGTCAGCCGGTGAGAACCTGCAGGTGGTCGACATCACGGTCGGTGCGAGGGTGGACGAGAACGGAAGTTATCAAGACCTTGTTCCTGATCAGGTGAGCCTGCGCTTTCAGCTAGCGCAGGAGGATGGTGAGTGGCGAATAACCAGCGCTCCAAACCTCACGGTTGTAACGCTTCCCGTGTTTACCGTGGTCTTTAGCGCGCTTCCCATCTACTTCCTTGACACCAACAGCAACCAGCTTGTGCCGGATCTGCGCTGGTTCCCATCGAGAGCCTCCACCGCTACCCGCCTAGTGAATGCCGTGTTGGCGGGGCCGGTGGATTGGCTAAAGGAGACTGTGGTCTCTGCCATACCAACGGGCACCGCCCTAACGGTGAATGCCGTTCGCATCGTTGAGGGTGTCGCTCGGGTGGACTTTGATGCCAATGCTCTCGGGGCTAATGCTCGACAGCGCGGACTTATGCTGTCTCAACTTCGCTCAACACTCCTGCAGCTTCCTGGGGTTTTGGACGTGGCGCTGTCGGTCAACAACTCGACCCAGGACATTAACCCAGCCACTATCCCTTCTCCGCTTGGTCCCACAACTACGTTTGCGCTGACTGCAGACGAAGTGCTTAGACTTTCCGGATCGGAGGCAGGTGTAGTTGCCGGAACTGACGATTCAGTGGCGGCCAACCAGCCAAGCAGCTTTGCCGCCGTTGGAGACGGATCCAACATCGCTTTAGTCGGTGAATCTGGTCTATTCCGATTGCAGAGGCAGGGTCTTGGCTACGTTGAGGGGCAGCTTTCAGACTCTGTGTATCGGGAAATTGAGTTTGATCGGGACGGAAATCTTTGGGCTTACAACTCGAACGCCACCTCAGTGACCATCTATGACAGGGCAGATTCAGCGAGGTTCCTCGAGACGGGCTTGGAGGGTGAACTGATAGCAGGGGCAGTTTCTCCAGAGGGAGCTCGTGTGGCGCTGCTGGTCGCATCAGGCGACGAGGTGGTGGTTCACCTGATGGGTGTCCTAAGAGACTCCTCCGGAAAACCTTTCAGACTCCAGCAGGGGTTGGAATTGACTCCGCTCTTGGGTGACGCGATTTCGGTCGCATGGCAGGGGCTGACGAGCCTGAGGATTCTCGAGCGCACGGCCTCAGGGCTCACCGCTCTCAGCGAGTATCCGCTGACCGGTCCAAGGGAGCAGCTAAACATGCCACCGGCAATCGGAACACGTTTAGAAAGCGGGTCAACTCTAATTTCCAGCTACCTACTCACCGAAAACTCTGAGGTCTGGGCATTCAGTTCCAACGCTTGGCGAAGGGTCAGCTCCGAAGTCCTCGACATTTCAACAGGTCGCTAGCCAGCCTCTGTACTCACAAATTTTGTGAGCGTCGCTGAGCGCGAAAATGGTTGAGGAAACATCTAGCCATGAGCGCGCTCTTGGATCTACTGTTTCCTTCGAAATGCGTGGTGTGTGAAAGACCACCGCAGCTGGTTTGTGTCGGCTGTCTTCCAACCCCCATGCCCCAGAGCGAGCTTCTCACCGGCTATCGGCTGAGTTACGCGCTGAATCTAGAGGGTGCCGCAGAGAAGCTGATTACCGGCTACAAGGACCAATCAAAGCTCGCACTTGCCAGCGATTTGGCCGGCTATCTCGATCTGGCCTTGGAGCAGTTCCCCGGAAAGCCGGCCAAGTTCCTTGTCCCGCCTTCATCCCGCAATAACTTTGCGCGAAGGGGCTATAACCCGGTCGAGCTAATTTGCTCAAAGAGTGTCAAGCTGCACTCACTCAAAAGGGTGAGAGCTCGCAGCATCAAACTGACCCTTGACCAAAGGGGGCTAAGCGCAAAGGACCGAAGAGAAAATCTCGAGGGGGCATTTGAGGTTGAATCTGGTGACGGTCTCTTGTTGATTGTTGATGATGTCGTTACCACCGGAGCAACAGCGCTTTCACTTGCCAGCGCCTCAGCAGCAGCAGGCTTTGAGGTGGTAGGAATCTGTGTAGTTGCTAGGAGAATTTCTCCTGGTCAAACGCGAGAGTCTAAAAAGGCGTAGTTTGTAGTTAGGCAATGAAGCCTGTTATGGAGGTAATCATGGAACTAAGAATCACAGCCAAAAACCTCACAGTCTCGGACCGCTTCCGAGATTACGTCTCCGAAAAATCTGGCAAGGTTGAGCAGTTTGCTCACCGCCCACAGGAGCTAAACATTAAGGTCACAAGACACGACCATTCAAAGAATGCCGGCCAAGAGGATCAGGTAGAGCTCACGGTTTACGAGCCGGGACACGTAGTCCGAGCTGAGGCCAAGTCCAACGATAAATTTTCAGCCTTTGACATCGCATTTGGAAAACTGCTGGAGCGGCTGCGCCGCTACGCAGATAAGCAAAAGGTGCACAGGGGTGGGCGCCACAAGAATCTGGGTGCGAGTGAACTCTCCGCATCCGATTTTGCATCGCTCGACATCACTCCGATTGATCACGACAAACTGACCGGAGAGATTCCGATTATCAGCGAGGAGGAGTCAAGCCCCGTCGTGATTCGGGCCAAAGAGTTTGAGAAGGTTCCGATGACTCAGCAGGAGGCGGTGGATCACATGGAGCTGGTGGGACACGACTTCTACCTGTTTCACAACTCCGAGACGAATCGGGAGTCCGTGGTTTACAGGCGC
>JBDQMQ010000001.1:17569-22818 GCA_040262185.1 Aquiluna sp.
CAAGGGTTATAGCTACGGGGTAATCAGCCTCACCAGCTAGAAAATGCCCCGTTAGAATTGCACGGGTCTTACTTAGGAGCTTTATTTGGCAAACGTCCTAGACAGCCTCTTGCGCGTTGGAGAGGGTCGTGTCCTCAAGAAACTTGAGAGCATCGCACGCGAGGTCAATGCACTCGAACCTGACTACCAACAGCTCAGCGATGAGGAGCTGAAGGACGAGACCAGAGTGCTAAGGGAGCGCTACGGAGCTGGAGAGTCCCTAGACGATCTGTTACCTGAGGCCTTTGCTGCCGTGCGAGAAGCCTCGGTCAGGACCCTGGGCCTTCGTCATTTCGATGTCCAGATCATGGGTGGTGCCGCTCTCCACCTGGGCAACATTGCCGAGATGAAGACCGGTGAGGGTAAGACATTGGTTGCGACCTTGGCCGCCTACCTAAATGCGATTCCAGGTAGGGGAGTTCACGTCGTTACCGTGAATGACTTCCTTGCCAGCTATCAGTCCGATCTCATGGGTCGCATTTATAGGGCGCTTGGAATGACAATCGGATGCATTACTTCCGGCCAGGAGCCCCCGGTGAGACGCGAGCAGTACAACTGCGACATTACCTACGGCACCAACAATGAATATGGTTTTGATTACCTTCGCGACAACATGGCACTAGCCAAGCAGGACCTGGTTCAGCGCGGGCACTTCTTTGCCGTCGTGGATGAGGTCGACTCGATTCTGATCGATGAGGCTCGTACGCCGCTGATTATTTCTGGGCCAGCTGCACAGGATGTAAATCGCTGGTTTGGGGTCTTCGCAAAGCTAGTTCTAACCCTCAAGGCAGGCGAAGACTACGAGGTCGATGAGAAAAAGCGCACCATTGGCGTTTTGGAGTCCGGCATTGACAAGGTCGAAGACTACCTAGGCATAGAAAACCTCTACGAGACCGCGAACACTCCACTGATCTCATTCCTCAATAACTCCATCAGGGCCAAAGAGCTCTTCCGCAAGGACCGCGACTATGTGGTTGTAAACGGTGAGGTGCAGATTGTTGATGAGCACACCGGCCGAATTCTTCCCGGCCGCCGCTACAACGAGGGAATGCATCAGGCCATCGAGGCCAAAGAGGGCGTCCAGATTAAGGCTGAAAACCAGACTCTGGCATCGGTCACCCTGCAGAACTACTTCAGGCTCTATTCAAAACTGTCGGGTATGACGGGTACTGCGGAGACTGAAGCCGCAGAGTTCATGTCGACCTACAAGCTGGGCGTGGTGCCGATCCCCACCAATAGGCCAATGATTCGCAAGGACCAGTCAGACCTCATCTACAAAAATGAAGAGGCAAAGTTCAACATGGTGGTTGCGGACATCGCAGAGCGTCACAAAAAAGGCCAGCCGGTCCTGGTTGGAACAACCTCCGTTGAAAAGAGCGAATACCTCTCCAAGCTGTTGGCAAAGGCCGGTATGCGCCACGAGGTTCTAAACGCCAAAAACAACGCCCGTGAAGCCGTGATTGTTGCTCAGGCAGGCCGCTTTGGTGCCGTCACAGTTGCCACCAACATGGCTGGTCGAGGCACCGACATCATGCTCGGTGGTAACGCAGAGTTTCTTGCAGTGCAGGAGATGCAGCGACTCAAGTTGGATCCCGAAGAGAACCAGGTCGAATATGAGGCCAAGTGGGACGGAGTATTTGAGTCATTGCGGGAGGAAGTCGCAAAGGAGGCCGAGAAGGTTCTCGAGGTTGGGGGACTCTATGTTCTTGGCACCGAGCGCCACGAGTCTCGCCGCATCGACAACCAGCTTCGTGGTCGTTCAGGTCGTCAGGGAGACCCTGGTGAATCCCGCTTCTACCTCTCACTGACAGATGATCTGATGCGCCTGTTTAACTCTCAGGCAGCTGCAAGCTTGATGAACAGGGCATCGGTTCCCGATGACCAGGCAATCGAATCGAAGGTTGTGTCTAGGGCAATTGCCTCGGCCCAGTCTCAGGTTGAGGGTCGAAACGCCGAGATTCGCAAGAACATCCTCAAATATGACGATGTCATGAATCGCCAGCGCGAGGCAATCTATGCTGACAGGCTTCAGATTCTCGAGGGCGAGGATATCTCAGGAACTTTTGCGGCATTCCTAGACGAAGTAATCGCAGCGAATGTAAGAAGCTACCTGACCGATGAGAACAGCGCTGATTGGGATCTCGAGGGGCTCTGGACCCAGCTCAAGACAATCTACCCAATTGGGCTCGAGGTCTCAGAGGTACTTGAGGAAGCCGGTTCAAGGGCCAAGGTAAAGACCGAGTGGCTAATTGAAGAGATTCTTAGTGACGCGAGGCTCGCCTACCAAAAGCGCACGGACGAGATTGGCGAGCAACTCATGCGCGAGCTAGAGCGCCGAGTAATGCTCTCAGTTGTTGACCGAAAGTGGCGTGACCACCTATACGAGATGGACTACCTCAAAGAGGGCATTGGTCTTAGGGCCATGGCTCAACGTGACCCGCTGGTTGAGTATCAGCGCGAGGGATATGTCATGTTCCAAGACATGATGGCCGGCATTCGCGAGGAGGCGGTCCAGTTCCTATTCAACGTAGAGATCAAGAAGTCCGTTCCGGACATTGCCCAACAGCAGCCGCAACAGCTCACCTACTCAGCTCCTAGTGAGCAGGGCGGGGTGCAGGTCAAGAATCAAAATGGACAGCAGGCTCCAAAGCAGACTAGGCCAACCCCACCACCTCAGCCACCAAAGACAGGTGGCGCGGGTTCGTCCTTTTTCAAGAACTAGATAAGAACGATGTCGGTGATGCGGTAGCGCTCATAGATGAGCTCCGCACGAATCGAAACCGCCCTCATTACACCTGAAATCTGCAGCACCACAACTCCCTGGTATGCGTTATCTGAGGTGAGGAAGGTACGAGTTCTTCGGAGGACAATATCTGGCCTCTCGTTCAAGCCTGTCACCTGCCTTGCCCTTGCCTCGCGGCGATAGCGCTGACAGATGTCGTAGTAGGCGGTGTCGCTTAGCCACCTAGCCAGCTGCTCTGGCCTTCTAAGTCCCGCAAGGACTTCAACATAGGCAGCACATATTTCAGCAAAGAACTCAGCCGGGTCTGGCGGGCTGATTGCTATTTGTTGCGCGGTAGACATTTGATCCCCCTTTTTTGTTTATGGAGGGCAAAAGTATGCCTAGCAAAGAGAAACTTTGGATTTCGGCCCGGATTAGCTGTGGATAACTCAATGCACAACCAAATAGCTGGTGAGATGTACGGCCATGGAACTTTTAGCCAAAACGGAGGACTCTCTAAGCGACAAGGCTGACAACTTCGGCCCTGAGCTGGTCACTCTGAATGTAATTGGACGCGAGATTGCCCTGAAGCGCGCCTATCAGGGACACGACTTTGTGTTCGGACTCTCTCAAGGTTGTTTAGTGGCAATCCCAGTTCAACGGGTAACCCTGATGCGGACAGCTGCGCTCCCTGCTCTCAGGGAGATAAGCCTTCTGCAGTTTCTTGGGCTTCAGAGGAAGCCTGTTGAGCTGGAGGTTCAAATTGATGGTTCAATTCGCACCTCATGGCTTCTCAACGTTGTGGGCAACTGGCTAAGAGTATCCTCCCGCCAGGGGGTTGAGTGGATCACCACTTCCGCGCTAGTGATGGCCAGAGTCAGGTCTGTGGATAACTAGAAACTGGGATGTAACAGTTGATTTACCCTGACGCTCATGGCTATTCGACTCCGACGCAGACCCAGGACTTGGGTTGTAATTGCCGGAGTGATGTCGGTCGCGATGGTAGCGGTTCTGATGCTGGGGCTCTCGCGACCACTGCCCAGTTATCTGGTGGCAGCGGGTAATTTGCAGCCCGGTGTCGTTTTAGGCCCTGAAAACTTCGAAGTGGTCGAGTTAGACCTCGGACCTCTCGCCTCAGACTACGCAGGCTCAATCTCTGCCGGACAGACGGTAACAACGTTGATCAGGGCTGGCGAACTTCTACCTAAGTCTCGCCTTGGGCAGTATGCACCCTCAGGTCTTACCTCGATCCGGTTTACCCCTGAGAGCCGCCCCGCCACCGCAACCGACGTTGGAACGCATGTAGCAATTTGGCAGGTTGTAGAGGTTGATGAGGTCTCGAGTGCTCAGCTACTGGTGCCGAGGGCTCTGGTCACGGCGGTAGATGAGCCTGACGGGCTTTTTGCTGATGCATCGCCTGAGGTTGAGCTGCAACTATTTTCCGAGCAAGCAACCCTGGTCATCGCAGCGCTGGCTGCGAAGTACCCGCTCTTTGTTTTGCCAACGCCATGACGCTCATTGACTTCAGGGTCCCGAAGAGCGCAGTCAACGAAGTATCTGAACTGGGCAAGCACATTGTTTGCTGGGGCAGTAGCGGCAGTGGCAAGTCATCAATTGCCACAAACCTTGCTTTCGAGCTGGCCCTTGGTGGCAAAAAAGTTTTTCTGGTGGATGCCGATAGTTACCACCCCTCAATTGCTGCCCTTTTAGGTCTTGTTGACTCCGGAGCGGGCATCGCGGCATGCCTCAGGCTTTGCCGGAAGGGTCGCATGAAGGAAGACGACCTGGAGCGGCTTAGTCAACAAATCGAATTTGACGATCGCAGCATAGGTGTTGTCACCGGAATACCGTCGCTATCGCGCTGGCCAGAGCTTGATGCTGAATCGCTCTCTGACTTCGCCATGTTCCTGGCTAAAAACTGCGACATCGTGGTCTGGGATGTCGCTAGCTACTTGGAGCTATCTCTTTATGGCCCAGAGAGCTCTACCGGGCGAAACGAGGCGACGAACACACTCTTGTAACT
This sequence comes from Aquiluna sp., assembly GCA_040262185.1. Classification (GTDB taxonomy): domain Bacteria; phylum Actinomycetota; class Actinomycetes; order Actinomycetales; family Microbacteriaceae; genus Aquiluna. Next base: position 22,354 of record JBDQMQ010000001.1, read on the forward strand.
CGCCGATCTGACTATAGGTCTGTTCTTGGCAGATCCAGTTGGCGTCAACCGGTTTCTCTTTGACTGCAAAGTCGCAGCTAAGGAGTTTTGGCCGGTGGCAAACAGGGTGCGAAATTCGGTCTTGGGTAGAAAACCCGAAAGCGAGGTCTCCAAAGTGCTGCTCGAGGTGGCCGGAATCAACCTGGTTGAGTCAATAAGGGAGGACCCCGGCTTCGACACCATGCTGGCAACCGCCAAGCCGCTCAGGTTTCAAGGCAGAGGTTCAAAGGCTCAGGACGCCATCGCCAGGCTTGCCAAGAAAGCAAGCGAATACCTCGAAGAGTAAACTCGCGGCGTGGTGGAAAACGAGCTCCAAGGACTTCCCTGGATTAGAACGCTCATGGCGGACTGGCAGTTGATTGCTGACGCTGCTTTTTCGGATCTTGTGCTCTGGGTTCCAAAAAGAACCAAGCTCCACGTCTACGC
>JBDQMQ010000002.1:0-21684 GCA_040262185.1 Aquiluna sp.
GGATAAAGATGCCCAGGGCAAAGTTGATACCGACCAAAATGAAGATCTGGGAGGCATTGCCGCCAAGGCTTCGAATAACTATGAAGTAGGCGCCCATCAGACCAAACAGCGCGCCAGATGCCCCCACGACTGGCTGCTGAGGATCGGATATCCACAACACAGCCAGCGACCCCCCAACAATCGAGGTCAAGTAAAGCGCCAGAAACCTAAAGGTTCCCAGCATTGGCTCTAGAGCCCTTCCAAAGATCCAGATCGCATAGGAATTGAAAAGGATGTGCATCGGGCCCGACCAGTCGTGCACAAACCCAGCGGTGAGCATACGCCAGGGCTCAAAAGCCGCAAGCAGTGGGGCAAAGAAGAACTGGTTAGTGAAGATGTAGCCAAGCGGCGATATCTGCCCCAGCCAAATCAGGACATTGACGATCAAGAGCGCCGAGGTGATTGGCGCCTGTGAGGCCCTAGCCAGCCTTCTGACCAATTTAGAGAGTTTCGATAGATACCGAAGTCAGCACTACGTCTTCGATTGGCCGGTCCTGACCTGCGGTCTTAACGGCTGCAATCTTCTCGACTACCTTTTTGCTGTCATCGTCTGCCACCTCACCAAATATGGTGTGGCGACCCTGCAGCCAGGTGGTCGGTGCAACGGTAATAAAGAACTGACTTCCGTTGGTGCCGGGTCCGGCGTTTGCCATTGCCAGCTTGTAGGGCTCTGCAAAGTTGAGCTCTGGGTGAATCTCATCCTTGAACTGATAGCCGGGGCCACCCATACCGGTTCCGGTTGGGTCACCACCCTGAATCATGAAGTCTGGGATGATGCGGTGGAAGATTACGTTCTCATAGAGAGGTCCGGTCTTCATCTCGCCGCTCTTTGGGTCACGCCATTCGATGGCACCCATTGCGAGACCCTCGAAGTTCTCGACTGTTTGCGGGGCGTGTAGGCCAAAGAGGTTGACCTTGATGTCGCCGTGGTTGGTGTGCAGGGTAGCTACTGAGGTGGGATTTGTCATTGCTCCATTGTGTCACGGATCGGCTGCTTGATATTTCCTGAACAGCTGTTTAGTATTTGAACATGCGTTCAGCCGAGACGACAAGAGAGCAGCTACTCAAGCTTGCCGTTGAGATGTTCGCCGAAAAGGGCTTTACGGACACCTCATTAAGAGCGATCGCCAAACGAGCCGAGGTGTCTCCCGCGCTATTGATCCATCACTTTGGGGCCAAGGATGCGCTTGTGAAGGAGGCAATCTCAAAAACCCTGGGTTCTTGGGTTGCAGGCGAAAAGGCAATGATGCTCGATGACGAATCAAATCAGCTTCAAAACTGGCAGACCCTTATGGAAAAGGGGACCACGCCACTCAACTTCTTTAGGCAGGTGCTACTTGCTGGAGGCGAATATTCCCAGCGACTTTTTGACGCCGCTGTGAGCGAGTCAGAAGTGTTGCTCGATCAAATGCAGTCAGTGGGACGGCTTAGGGAAATCAGCGACAAACAAACCACGGCCCTAATAATGGCGGTCAGTGGCCTGGGGTCAGTGCTGTTGATGAGCCAAATCGAAAAATCAATGGGGGGACCAATCAGCTCAGATCATGTTGCCACGATGCTGATGAACTCCAATAGCGAAATGTTGCGGGACGGAATCTTCAAACCGGCCAGCACAACCAATGAGAAAGCAGGTAAATGATGGCTGCAATTGCCATTTCTGGCCTGGTCAAGACCTACGGCAAGCAAAATGCGGTGGACAACTTGACGGCCAACATAGCTAAAGGGCGAATCACGGGCTTTCTAGGCCCTAACGGCGCTGGAAAATCGACGACGCTTCGTTGTCTTGTGGGGCTATCTGCCCCAACGAGCGGCACGGCTCTTATCTATGACAAGCCCTATCGCGATCTAGACAATCCACTCAGCCAGGTGGGAACAGTTTTGGATAGCCGAGGATTTCATCCTGCCCTCACCGGCAAGCAAAACCTCAGGGTTGTTGCCGCGGCTGCCGGAATACCCGATTCCAGAGTCGACGAGGTGCTAGAGATGGTCGAGCTGAAGGACGCTGCAGGAAAGCGAATGAAGAACTACTCGCTTGGGATGAAGCAGCGACTGGCGCTAGCGGGTGCGATTCTTGGTGACCCAGAGATGCTTATTCTCGATGAGCCTGCTAACGGCCTGGACCCTGCGGGAATTGCCTGGCTGAGAAAGTTTCTTAGGAAGCTTGCGGAGGGTGGCCGGACAATCCTGGTTTCCTCGCATCAGCTTGCTGAGATGCAAAACACGGTTGACGACGTGATCATCATCAATAAGGGCAAGCTCATTGCCTCGGGATCGATGAAAGAAGTCATTGGAGACGGCAGCTTAGAAGACGCCTTCTTGGCACTAACCGGAGGTGAGCTGTAATGGGAGCACTACTGAAATCTGAATGGCGCAAGTTGATCTACGCCCGAGCACACTGGGGTCTGCTAATCGGAGCAATCCTGGTGGCTGGCCTAGGTACTGCGGTCACCCCCGTAATCCTGGACAATCCCGATTCGGGCTTCGGGCTAGGCCTGGACCAGACCCAAACGGTGGACGCGGTCTATGCCAACGCCATCTCTGGCTACTTCTTCGCAATCATCATTGGCATCATGTTGATGTCGGGTGAGTTCCGACACGGAACCGCTGTTGCGACCTTCCTGACGGCTCCAAAGCGTGGCACTGTGCTAGCTACCAAGCTCGCTATCGCTGCCATCGGGGGCATGCTGGTGATGGTTATTGCAACCGCTGCAGGCCTTGCCGCCGGTTGGATAGCTCTCTCATTCTTCCCAGATGCCGCAAGTCCGACAAACGAGGTGTTTATCAATACTCTGCTCGCGGCAGTGGTATCGGGAGCAATCCTTGGAATCGTAGGTGTGGCGCTGGGAACCTTGGTCAGAAACCAGATGCTCGCGATAACAGGAGCCCTCATCTACCTCTTCGTAATTGATCCGATCCTGTTGGCTCTGGCCCCTGACGCTGGGAAGTACCTACCAGTTGGTCTCATTACGGCCATGTTGGCACTGGACATCGACGCTCCAGAGTTCGGCATTGACACCTCCGCATACCTCCCACCACTAACGGCAACGGTTGTGCTGCTGGGTTATGGCGCGGTTTTTGCAACACTTGCAATCGCCACAAGCCTCAGGCGGGACATCGACTAGAAACAAACAAAGAGGCGGGCTGGGGAAACCTAGCCCGCTTTTTTATAGCCCCTTGGGCTTTAGATACTTTTGGGCCAAGGCGCTGAGGAAGTCAAAGACCAGGGCCAAAATCGCTACCATCACAGCACCGATCAGAATTGCAGGTCCTCGGTCAAGCTTTAGGCCTGAGTTGATCGTCTCACCGAGCCCACCACCACCGACCAAGAAGGCGAGCGCCGACATGCCAACGTTGATGACGATGGCGGTTCTAATTCCGGCAATTATGACCTCAACAGATAACGGCAACTCGATCTTCATGAGAATCTGGCGGCTGGTATAGCCCATCCCGCGACCGGCATCAATTACCGACTTGTCCACCTGCTCCAGCCCCACGATGGTGTTTCGTAGCACTGGCAAAAGAGAGAACGTTGCAAGGGCAAAGATCACGGTAGTGATGCCGGCGCCCATGAATGAGAAAAAGATCACAATCAGGCCGTAGGCGGGAAGAGCCTGGGCTAACCCAAGGGTGTCAACAAGAAAGTTCTTGAGCCTTGGGAAGCCCTTTCTAGTGACGACAATGCCAAGTGGTATCGCCACCAAAATCACAAGTATCGATGAGGAAAAGCCAAGCAAGAGGGTCTCGCCAAGCTGGCGCTGAAGCTTATCGGGGGAAAGGATGTCCTCGGTAATCGAGTCAATGTCCGAGTAGAGCCAGACCGCGGTGCCAATAATCCCGAGTATCACCGCAAAGATGGGCGACACGATCAGATCTAACCGCTCACTCAGTGGTGTGCGGTTTGAAAGGTTCGGGCTGATGGTTGACAAGGTTTATCCCTCGCTCATAATCAGCTTCGCGAGCGACTCGATGGTGCAGCAGCCCAGGTACTTACCCTTGCGGTCGGTAACCACAGCCATTCCAACCGAAGACTGCAGCATCGTGGTCAGTGCATCTTGCAGTGTGTCCTCTGGCTGCAGGTTGACCGTTACTGGTCGGCCGCTTTTCTCTATCGGCTGCGAGGTTCGGTTCAGCGCCTTCTCATCAATCCACCTGGTCGGCTGCTCCTTGTCGTCTAGCAACACGGCAACTTGATCTGGAGAATCCTGAAGGGCCTGCAGGGCCTGGTCTCTGGCAACTGGAGCGGTGAGGGTGGGAACCTGATGCAGGTCGATGTCGCGGACCTTTTTCAGGGTTAGGCCCTTGAGAATTGCTCCGGAACCAAGAAAACTCTCGACAAACTCATCTGCTGGGTGAGAGAGGATGGCCTCGGGGGTGTCAAGCTGCGCAATTTCACTACCCTCACGAAGAATCGCAATGCGATTGCCCATCTTGATGGCCTCATCGATGTCGTGGGTCACAAAGACGATGGTCTTCTTTAGCTCCTGCTGCAGCCTCAAGAACTCGTTCTGTAGACGGTCCCTGGTGATTGGGTCAATGGCACCAAATGGCTCGTCCATCAAAAGCACATCTGGGTCAGCAGCTAGCGCCCTGGCAACACCCACGCGCTGTGCCTGGCCGCCCGAGAGCTCCTTGGGATAGCGGTCTCGATAGGTTTCGGGATCCATGGAAACAAGCTCGAGCATCTCGTCAATACGACTTTCAATCCTGTCCTTATCCCAACCCAAGAGCTTTGGCACGGTAGCAATGTTTTCGGCGATGGTGCGGTGTGGGAACAGGCCGACCTGCTGGATTACATAACCGATCTTGCGGCGGAGCTCCGAGGGGTCTACGTCTGTGACGTCTTCCCCGTTTAAGAAAATCTTTCCCGAGGTGGGTTCAATTAGACGGTTTATCAATCTCAGTGTTGTGCTCTTGCCGCAGCCGGATGGCCCAACGAGGACCAGCACCTCACCCTTCTCGACCTCAAGGGTCAGACTTCTAACTGCAGGCTCAGCTCCAGCTCCATAGCTTTTGCTGACGCTCTCCAATCGGATTAGCGGTTCGCTCATCGGATTCCCTTCGAGATTGTGGCCAATCTTGCGGCCTGAAGAATTAGGTCAATAACTAGTGCCAGCAGAAGGCACAAAATGGTTCCGAGCCAGATCGCCTCTAGCGAGTTCGGAAGCGGTAAGCGGGCTAGCCCGCTCTTTATGAAGTCTCCGAGGCCGCCGCCAGCAACCAAAGTCGCGATAGCTGCGATGCCAACGATGAGCATCGAGGAAACCCGAATTCCTGCAAGTATCACTGGCCAGGCCAGTGGCAGCTCGACCCTGAGCAGCACCTGCAGGGGACTTAGCCCCATGCCCTTCGCGCTCTCCAGCACCCCGGGGTCAATGCCGTCGAGACCCGTAATGGTGTTTCTAAGGATTGGGAGGAGCGAATAGAGAAACAGCGCAATGAAAGACGGGGCAAAGCCCAGTCCAACTAGCGGGATAAAGATTACGAATAGTGCTAGGGATGGAATGGTCAAAAAGACCGACGCAATGGAAAGGGCCAGCTCCCTTGCAAGCTGGTTGCGTCTGGTCACGATGCCGGTGACGATGGCGAAAACGCCAGCCGTCACCAGCACCGAAACCACATAGCCCACATGTTGGGCTAATGCTTCTAGAACCTGCTCCTGTCGGGCAAGAGCAAATTCTAGAAGGCTTAGTAGAGAGTCCAACTGTCTACTAGTCGATTAGACCTTCGTCGACCAGGAACTGCCTTGCGACATCACCTGGGTCTTCGCCCTCTGCAGATACCTTGCCGTTGAGCTCGGCCATCTTGATGTTGTCTAGTGGGGCTAGGACAGCCTCGATGATGCCATCGAATGCCTCAGGGGCCTCGTTGTACTTGTCCTGACGGATGGTTCCCGAGACGTTGTACAGAATGTTTACGCCTGGGTCAGTTACCAGAGTCAGTCCAAGTGCCGGAATACGGCCATCAGTGGTGAATACCTCACCGAAGTCGCAGTTATTGTTTGCGGTCTCGGTGTAGATGATTCCGGTGTCAAGAATGAGCTGCTGGTTGTCCGGAAGCTCAATGCCCGCGTGGGTCTCGGTGAGAATCAGGCCGTCGGGACGGCTTGGGAACTCGGACTCCATGCAGACCACGGCGTCAGAGTTGTCTCGGACATACTCCATCATTGACTTCAGGTCGAATGCTCCACCGTTAGCCTCTGTCACCTCTGGGCTCGATGCGAATCCGTAGGTGTTGTTGAATGGCGAGCGACCAACCCAGACAATGCCGTTCTCGGCAAGGTCCCTCTCGCGAACGCCAGAGGTCAGTACCTCTGGGTCAAAGCTTGGGTCGGACTGTCCGAGGTGGACGGTCCAGCCGGTGCCGTTGTACTCCATGTAAATGTCGATCTCACCCGACTCGAGTGCTGCGCGAGCGACGTTGGTGCCACCGAGGTTTACCTTGTTGTCCACCTCTGCGCCTGCAGCCTCAAAAGCTGCAACCATCATCTCGCCAAGAATTAGCTGCTCGTCGAAGTCCTTTGATCCGACAGCAATGGATACGCCTGATAGGTCATACTCCGAAAGGGCGCCGCCTGAGCTGCCCTCATCCGAAGCGGCGCATCCTGAAAGCGCCAACGCTGCAACAGCGCCAATCGCCAACATTGAGAATTTCTTAGAATGCTTCATGCTTCTCTCCTTTGGTTTGCCCTTAGGTTAGGCGGACACACAGGGCCCTACTAAATCGAGTTGTGCAAATGTCAACTATTTGGGTTAGGTTGGGGGTATGCGCACTCACAGCTCTGGGCTTAGTCGTGACCTCGAGGTAATCGAGGCGCTCTCGCTCGCCGAATCCTTCACTCAAGGCGGTTTGGGAGTCAATCGTGTTGCCGAAATTACTGGCCGGGACAAGGGACAGATTTCCAGAGTCCTCAGCACACTCGCTTCAACTGGTCTCGTTGATAGGGACCCCAAAACTAAGCGCTACTCGCTTGGGCACCGCTTCTACTCGCTCTCGATGCGCACCAGGGAGGCCCACCTCGCGCTTCAGGCCGAGTCACGTCTTGCGGAACTTGTGGCACAGGTCCAGGAGACCGCACATCTCAATGTGCTGCGCGGCGGCCGAGTACTCACCATCAAGACCGTGGTTGCCGCAGATGCCATTAGACGCTCAGGATGGGACGGCATTCTTTCGAATGCCGGCATCACTGCCTCCGGTAGGGCAATGCTCGCAGGGCTAACCGACAGCGAGATTGAACTGTGGTGGCAGGAACATGCACTTGACGACCCGCTGCCGATTCTTACGATTGACCTTCCCGACCCGCCGGAACCCATTAATCCGAAGACAAAGCGCGCCCGCAGGCCCGCGAGAAGCCTGAAGCAATTTATGGCCATGCTGCAGGAGGTTCGGGACCTCGGTTATGCAATCAGCGATGAGTTTCAAAGTGGGATCATTGATGCGGCCGCACCCGTCAGGGATTCAAGCAACGTAGTTGTCGCAGCGATCAGTGTTGGTGCTTCATACGACCGAATTGGCGACCAAACCGATCAGCTGGGTCAGTTCGTTTCTGGTGCTGCTCTTAGGCTCTCGATGGACTTGGGCGCTCCTATTGTTGGTCCCGCCTAAGCGTGAAATGATTCAACTATGACCCAAGTCGCGTTTGTCACCGGAGGAGCCTCTGGGTTCGGGCTTGAGCTTTCGAGAAAGCTAGTTGCTAGGGGCTGGAACGTCTACGCTGCCGATAAGGACTCAAAGGCCGTGGCAAAAACCAAGGACTTTGGGGCTGTTCCTGTGACACTCGATGTCACCGACTCCCAAAAGACCAAGGCCGCAATCGAAAAGGTCATCAAGAAAGAGGGCCAGATAGACCTGCTTGTGGCAAATGCGGGCTTTGGTAACTTCTCCACTGTCGAGGAGATGACAAGTGAGCAGGTGCAGCAGATTTTTGCTGTGAACGTCTTTGGCGCAGAGGCGTGCATTCGTGCAGTGCTTCCGCAGATGCGGAAGCAGCGCTCTGGTCGGATTCTGATTACCACCTCGGTCGTCGCGCACGTATCCCTCGCTGGTCTGGGCTGGTATTCGGCAACCAAGCACACCATGAAGGCGGTTGCGAATGCTCTCAGGCAAGAGGTGAGAGAGCTGGGTATCTACGTATCAACAATTGAGCCTGGAACATCGAAGACTGGCTTTGGGTCGGTCGCCTTTGGCTTACTCAAAGAAGGTCGATCGGTGAGCGAATACGACACCGTGATGCGCGGAGTAGACAAGTGGCTGGGCGGAATGTATCGAATCTCACCAGGGCCAGAGAAAGTTGTAAACAAAATGCTCAAGGCTGCGACCAGTCCAAGGCCAAAAGCGCACTACCCCGCAAGCTGGGACGTCAGAGCCCTCAAGGTAGTTTTCTACTTGATGCCCAGACGCTGGCTGGATGGTTTTATCCTCTGGCTTGCCAAGCGCTAGAGCGAGTGACGGGAATCGAACCCGCGCCACCAGCTTGGGAAGCTGGAGTTCTGCCATTGAACTACACTCGCGATTTCTCTGATTCTAGCCACCATCGAGTCGAGGCTAAATAGACTCGAGCGATGAGCATTCCAGAGCCCGAGATTATTGACCCAGCAAGCGTTCCCAGCCTCAAATGGGGAATCATCGGCCCAGGAGGCATCGCGGAGGTCTTCGTCTCTGCATGCCAAAAGCACTCATCACAGTCTTTCCACGCAGTCGCTTCGAGAACTCCCGGCAGAGCCGATGAGTTTGCCAAGAAGTTTCAGATCCCAAAAGTGCACGATAGCTACGAGGCATTAGTGGCGGATGAAGAAATCGATGCCGTCTACATCGCCAGCTGGCAATCTGAGCACTACGAGCATGCGATGCTCGCGCTAAATGCGGGTAAGCATGTTCTGGTTGAAAAACCCATCACCGTATTGCCTGAGCACGCAAGAGAGATCTTTACCCTCGCCAAAGAAAAGGGCCTGCTGGCGATGGAGGCGATGTGGACGAGGTATTTGCCGCAGAGCACAATCATCCGAAAGCTGCTGGCATCTGGCGAGCTTGGTAAGCCGCAGCTTTTTGCAGCAAATTTCTCAGTGGATAACCGCCACATCGAAAGGCTCTGGCAAAAAGGTGGCGGAAGCATCATCTATGACATGGGCATCTACCCAATTGCGATGTCGCAACAATTCTTGGGTAATCCCACCAGCCTCACGGCAACCGGAAAGCTCCACAGCAACGGCCTAGACGAGGAAAGTCACTCGGTTTTCCACTACGAGTCCGGCGCTAGGTCCCAAATAACCGCATCAGGTATTGCCACCCTGCCCACGACCGCCAGCTGCTCCTTCGAAAACGGTGTGGTCGTGGTTGATGAGCCATTTTTTGTGCCCTCGGGTATCAGGCTGCGCGACAAAGAGCTCTACTTCAGCGAAGAAGTCTGGCGAGACGAAACGCCTGTAAGAGGGCACGATGGCCTCAGCTACCAGGCAACTTGGTTCGCAAAGTATGTCTCAGAAGGCAGGGTTGAGTCTGAGGTTCATCCAGCAAGTGAAGTTATCGCTGGCATCGAGATTGCGGCAGAGATTTGTCGCCAGATTGGTGCGGAGCCCCTTTAGTCCCTAACCCCAATAATCATTGGCTCGTGGAATGAGCGTCCAAAGGCCTTCTCACTCGCACCGCTTCTATCTAGGTATGGCGTGATTCCTCCTAGGTGGAACGGCCACGCAGCACCCATGATCATGCACAGGTCAATATCCTGTGGGGTCTGAACAACCTTCTCCTCCAGCATTAGTTTGACCTCTTTCGCGAGGCCAACCTGCACCGATTCAAAGATCTCGGCAGCGCTTCTGGCATTTTTTCCGCCAGCGACAATTTCCATGGCCTTCTTGTCGTAGCCCTTGATCTTGCCCTTGGCATCTCGCTCCAAAAGCTTTCCGTGCTCGGCTAGCTTGTGGAGGTTCTCACTCGCGTAGAAACGCTCTTTGTTGAACGCGTGCATTGAGTCCAGCACGTGGGCTCCCACTTTGAGACCCACAAGCTCCAGTAGGTCGAATGGGTTCATTGGCAATCCCAGCGGGGCGATCGCTGAGGCAACCTCCTCGAAGCTGGCTCCCTCGTCAACGGCTCGCATTGCCTCGCCAAGGAGGTAGCCCAGCAGGCGGTTGACAACAAAGCCAGCGGAATCGGAGGTGATAACCGCGGTCTTTCTTAGGTTCTTTGCAACCTCCATTGCTGTTGCTATGGCCTCGTCAGAGCTCTTCTTTGCTCTGACCACCTCAACCAGAGGCATTACCGCGACGGGGTTGAAGAAGTGGAAGCCAACTAGTCGCCCTGGGTGCTTGAGGCTCTTTGCCATCGCATCAACCGAGAGCGATGAGGTGTTGGTGGCCAAAATGCATTCCTCGCTCACAACCGCTTCGATCTTGGCAAAGACCTCTTGCTTGATCTTTAGCTCCTCAAATACGGCCTCGATTACCCAATCGCAATCGGCAAACGCCTCGTAATCGAGGGAGCCGGAAAGATTACCGACGTAGCGGTTGCGGTTGTCTTGGCTCAGACGACCCTTCTCCACAAGCTTGTCTAGCTCTGAGGTTATGTATTCGATGCCTTTGTCGATGCGCTCTTGGGAGACGTCGGTTATAACAACCGGAACCTCGAGCCTGCGCAGGAACAGCAGGGCGAACTGCGACGCCATCAGACCGGCTCCCAGCACACCAACCTTGCCTACTTTTCTTGCTAGGGCCTTATCGGGAGCACCGCTAGGTTTCTTGGCGTGCTTCTGCACCAGATTGAAGGCATAAATCGAGGCGCGGAACTGATCCGAGGCAATGAGTTCCTCAATTGCGTCATCCTCGCGCTTGAATGCAGCTGCCTTGCTGCCGCTTTTGGCGGCCGCAATGAGGTCGAGGGCAAGGTATGGAGAAAGCGGCACCTTCCCCAGCTTCTCCTCAACCGTTGAGCGGGCAATCGAGACTGCCGGCCCCCACATAGTCGCCTTTTCAACCGCGCCCGGTTCGTGCTTGCGCTTGACCTTCTTGCCGCCAATTACCTCGTCCGCCCAGGCAAGCGACTCCTCAAGGAACCTTGCGGAGCCAAACATCTTGTCGGCGATACCTAGCTCCAAGACTTCTTGGGGCTTCAGCATCCTGTTTTGCTTCAGCGGGTTTTCCAATATCACCTTTAGCGAATTGCGAATTCCGATCAGGTTTGGGAGCAGGTATGCGCCACCCCAACCAGGAATCAGGCCAATGAAGACCTCGGGCAATGCAACCGCTGGAGCGGTCTCATTAATGGTTCGGTAGTTGGCGTTTAGGGCAATCTCCAGACCGCCGCCTAAGGCCAGGCCGTTAATGAAAACGAAGCTTGGGACACCCAAGGTGTCGAGCTTCTCAAGGGAGTAGTGACCAAGCTCGGCAATTAACCTGCCTATCTTGCGCTCTTTGATGTCCTGAACGTGCGAGAGGTCCGCTCCAGCTGCGAGATAGTAGGGCTTCCCGGTTACCGCTACACCATGGATTTCCTTCTTCTTCGCGCGCTCCTTGAGCTCGTCGAGCTTCTCAGCAAACTGCAGGAGGGTGTGAGGGCCAAGGGTGTTGGGCCTGGTGTGGTCCTTGCCATTATCGAGCGTGATTAGGGCAATGGTTCTGCCCGATGGCATCTTTACATCTGATACGTAGGAGTGCGTGATGACTTCATCGTCCGCCTCCAAAAGTGGCGCGTACTTTTCCATTTATTTAACCTTTGTAGTTTGAGTTTTCCCAAATGACCGTGCCGCCCATACCCAGGCCGATGCACATCGTCGTCATTCCATAGCGGACTTTGGGGTTTTCTTCGAAGTGTCTTGCCAGCTGATTCATAAGCCTGACTCCTGAGGATGCGAGGGGATGTCCCATCGCTATCGCTCCACCCCAAGGGTTGATCTTTGGGTCATCGTCGGCAAGTCCAAAGTGATCTACAAAGCTCAAGACCTGAATTGCAAATGCTTCGTTTATCTCGATAAGCCCGATGTCGTCCATCTTCAGGCCGGCCTTGTCCAGTGCCTTTTCTGTTGCCGGTATTGGGCCGATTCCCATGATTTCTGGCTCTACGCCAGCGAAGGCGAAACTAACCATCTTCATCTTTGGCTTGAGGCCATACTTCTTTACTGCGCCCTCGCCAGCAATCAAAGACATGGTCGCACCATCGGTCAGTGGTGATGCGTTCCCAGCGGTTACCTTGCCGTGTGGTCTGAATGGGGTCTTTAGATCCTTCATGCCCTCGAGGGTTGACTCTGGCCTGAGTAGTTCGTCTGTTGTTACCAGGTTCCAGCCAGCATCGCTTGCCGCCGATACCGGAATAAGGTCCTTCTGGATCTTGCCGCTCTCGTAGGCCCTAGCTGCTTTTTGCTGACTTGCCACTGCGAATGCGTCGCTTCTCTCCTTGGTGAGGTGCGGGAAGCGATCGTGAATCTTCTCAGCGGTATTGCCCATATTCATGGCGCTTGGGTCCACGAGCTTTTCCGCCAGGAATCTCGGGTTTGGGTCCGCGCCCTCTCCCATTGGGTGGTGACCCATGTGCTCGACACCCCCGGCAAGGGCAATGTCGTAGGCACCAATGCCGATTGCGCTCGCGGTAGTGGTTACAGAGGTCATTGCTCCGGCGCACCAGCGGTCAATTGAGTATCCGGGAACAGTCAGCGGCAATCCAGCAAGGATGCTTGCCGATCTTCCAATCTGAAGTCCCTGGTCGCCGTACTGAGTTGCTGCCGCAATTGCGACATCGTCGATGGCCTCTTTGGGGAGGTCTGGGTGACGCTCGAGTAGACCGATCATTGCCTTGACTACGAGGTCATCAGCCCTTGTCTTCCAGTAGACACCCTTCTCACCGGCCTTTCCAAAAGGTGTTCTAACACCATCAATGAAGTAGACGTCTTGGGTCTGCATTTAGTTCCTCACTAAGTTCTTGCGACTAGCCTGTCTGGCTGCCTCATCTCGGGCAAGAGTGGTTCTGACTAGTCCAGGCGAAAGCTCAAAGGCGTCCACCAGGCTCTCAGCATGAGGCTTGAGTCTCGGGAGCAGCCTGGTGTCGATGTATTCGGTGATCGCCTCGGCCCTTGCTGCCGAGAGTCGGCCGTTGATGAGATACCAATCAAGGTTTTCCTCAAGCAGCCCGAAGCCGTAGAGGTCCCTGAGCCAGGTCAGGATCTTCAGAGAATCTTGGTCCTTTATCGTCTTGAGTGCTGAGGTGAAGGCCTCCCACATAATCAGCTCGGCATGCGCCTTTGCTGCCTTGATGAGGTCGTTTTGGTAGCGGTTGAAGAGCTCGGCCTGCTTGGCCTTGTCACTACCGGCGGCCTTGAGCTTGTTGGCAATGTTCGCAACCATGGTGTGAACACGATCAGTTAGAAGCTGGTGCTGGTGCTCCTCGTCCTTCACGTAGCCAACCGAGCGAGCGGTAGAGCCAAAGTCAACGATGTTCTGGGCAAGGCCCCTGAGCCCTCCGCGGTTAATGGTTGCCTCTCCAACCTGTCCGGCAACATACTGCGCGAGAGTTCCAAAATCAGGTGACTTGAAGGCCTTCGCGTAGTCACCTAGTAAGCGCTTGGCAACCAGCTGCAGCATGACGTTGTTGTCTCCCTCAAAGGTGACATAAACATCTAGATCTGCCCTGAGCCCGGTGAGGCGGTGCTCATCCATGAAGCCCTGTCCGCCGCAGGCCTCGCGACACTCCTGCACCGTGTTCAGCGAATACCAGGAACTCAGCGCCTTGGCGGCGGCTGAGACCGTCTCAAGATCTGAGCGTGCCTCATCGGTGTCATTCTCGCCAGTGAAGACGGCGTGGTACTGGTTCAGCATTTCTTGGTGAGTGAAGATCTGGGCATAGGTGCGGGCAATCAGCGGTATCAGCCTGCGCTGGTGGCGACCATAGTCGAGCAAAGTGGTCTCTTCACCGTCGCTTCCGTGGAACTGCTTGCGGGCAAGTGAGTAGCGGACGGCGATATCTAGAGCAAGCTTTTGAGCGTTTGTAACCGCACCAGTCAGAGACACTCGTCCCTGCACCAAAGCTCCAAGCTGTGTGAAGAACCTGCGTCCCTTGTTCTCGATAATCGATGTGTAGGTTCCGTCCGGTTCGACATCTGCGTAGCGGTTTAGCAAGTTCGCTCTTGGAATCCGAACCTGGTCAAAGAAAAGCCGGCCGTTGTCGATACCGTTCAGGCCGCCTTTTAGTCCATCGTCCTCAGCGCCCACCCCCGGAAGTAGCTTGCCGCGCTTGCGCAGCGGAACATAGAAAGCATGAACCCCCTGGTTCTCTCCCTCGGTGTAGAGCTGGGCAAAGACGACCGCAGCCTCGCCGTGAAGTGCCGCATTTCCGATGTAGTCCTTGTAGCTGTGGCGGTCAGGGGTGTGAACCACAAACTCCTGGGTTTCAGGGTCGTAGGTGGCAGTGGTGCCGATGGACGCTACATCTGAGCCGTGGCCGGTCTCAGTCATCGCGAAGCAGCCGGGTGTGTCTAGCCTGGTGACCCCTGGAAGGAATGTCTTGTGATGGTAATCGGTGCCCAGGTTAAGGATTGCCGATCCAAACAACCCCCACTGGACACCGAACTTTATTTGTAGTGAGGCGTCACCAAGAATGAGCTCCTCGAAGCTGGACAGTGAGCCTCCCGGATTACGCTGGCCCCCGAGCTCTTCAGGAAATCCGTACTGGGTTGCGTTTTCCTTCACGAGAGTCTTGAGCGACTTCAGCGCCCACTCTCGATGCTTCTCCATCGAGGCGCCCTCTGGCTTGAAAAGCTCTTTTTCTTCGATGACGCTTCGGGTGTGGCGTCTGATCTCTGCCCACCGGCCGAGGATTTTCTCGCCCACTTCAGCTACGTCTAATTGAATGTCTTCATTGAGATTCATGGTTGACCTCCGACCCTAGTCAACTCCCCAATTTCAAGCTGGAATAGCAACCTGAGATTAATTCGTGACGGGCGACAAAAGGAACTAATTTGATGCTGTTATGTATGTAGATATCCTACAAATTTGAACTTAATAATTAGATGGTTTGACTAATTAGTCACCCTTGAATTTTGCTTGCTTCTTGGTGACGAAAGCCTTCATTCCCCGCGCTACGTCCTTGGTCCCCATGAGCCCAGCCAGCCTTGGGAAAAGGTTAGCCTTCTCCGCCTCTTTGTCCGCGGCTCGCGCGGATTCCAAGGTCGCTTGAACTGCAAGCGGTGCCTGGTCAGCGATTGACTGAGCAAGCTCCAGGGCTCTTTCAAGCTCCTGGCCAGGTGTGACGATCTCATTAATCATGTTCATCTCGAGTGCCTCCTGGGCACCCCAGCGATCTCCGGTTAGGAGGTAGCGCATGGCACGAGCGTGCCCTGCAACCTGAGGCAATCTAATGGTTCCGCCTCCGAATGGAAGGATGGCCCTTGAGACCTCGAGCTGTCCGAATTTAGAGTCGCGTGCCGCGATCACTACATCGCTTGCCAGAGCAAGCTCGACCCCTAAGGTGTAGCAGGTGCCGCGGGTTGCCATAACAACAGGCTTACTGACCTGCTTTGTGGAGATGCCCCAGGGGTCTAGCCCGCCCTCTGGCACCATCTGGAGCTTTCCCTTTTGCATCTTTGGTCCCACATCAAAAAGGTCAAGGCCTGCTGTGAAGTGGTCGCCGTGGGCAAACACGACTCCAACTCGCAGGTCTTTGTTCCGATCAAGCTCACCGTAGGCAAGCGAAAGCTCGTGGAGTAGCTGCTCGTCCGCAGCGTTCATCTTTTCGGGGCGATTAAGACCAATCAGAAATAGGTGGCCGCGCTGTTCCGTAGTTATCTTTTGAGACACAACCAAGAGGCTAAACGCTCTCGGTGAGCTGCGCCACCCGCTGCGGCGAGATTTGTAGCAAAACCCCAATGTCTCTCATGCTTAGACCCTCGGTTCTCAGCCTTGCGACAATCTCTCTGATCTCTCGAGAGGCCTCTTCCTGCAAACGTCTGGACTCCAGCATCTTTTCCTGAGCTGCTTCAAGATCACAGACAATCCCGGGCAGCGAGGTCTCAATCTTGACGATGACATCGCAGCGCTCGACGCCCTGGTTCTCATGAACCAGGTCCTTTATCTGCTCGGCAGCACTATCGAGCCTTCGCGATGAGAAGACCAGGTCGCCTAGCTGGGGAACCCTGACTTCCCAAAGCCCAGCCTTGCGCTCGCACTCAGCAGCAATCTCCATAACTCCAAGAATAGAGCCACCGCCTTCGAATGTCTTCAAAATTGTCTAGATGCCCTTGACAATAGATCCATGAAATAACTAGAAATTTGTTTCTAGAAATAAATTTCTATAATAAAGTCTTCAAGGTAGTTATTAGGAGCGGGTTATGAGTCAGTGGGCATTTCTCTCACACCACGGTCACGTATTGCTCGCAATCAGCGAGGATCCGGACATCACCATTGATCAATTGGCTGCGGTTGTTGGCGTCACCACCCGCTCTATTGTCAACATCCTCAGAGACCTTGAGCAGGGTGGCTATGTCCGCAAAGAAAAAGCGGGGCGCAATAACCACTATGAGCTGAGCCTCGAGTCCCGGCTGCGCCACCAAACCAGCTCGAACCGGACGGTTGGGGAGCTCGTCACTGCAATCGGAAGGGTGGCTCACTCATGAGCGGGATAGAGATTGCCCTTGCAAACCTGACCTCTGCGCCAGTGCTCGCTTTCGTACTGGGCATTTTGGCAACCGTTGTGAGATCCGATCTACGGCTTCCTGACGCGGTTTATCAAACACTTTCTATCTATCTTCTGCTCGGCATTGGAATCAAGGGCGGTGTTGCGCTGAGCAATTCCAGCCCTGCCGAGGTCGCACTGCCACTCTTAGGGGCACTTATTCTGGGTGCGGTGGTTCCTGCGATTGCTTTTTTCGCACTGGGCTTTATGACCAAGCTCGATGCAATAAACCGCGGTGCCCTGGCTGCTCACTACGGCAGCACATCACTGGTTACCTTCACCGCCGGGGTTCTTTTTCTAGAATCACTGCAGCTTTATGTCGAGGGCTATGTCAATACTCTTCTAGCCGTTCTAGAAATACCGGGCATCATCGTTGGTCTCGCGCTTGCATCAAGGGGGCTAAAGCGACAGGTTTCCTGGTCGGAGTCGATGCGTGAGGTGCTAACCGGCAAGTCAATTTTGCTACTGGTTGGTGGAGTTCTGATGGGACTGACGATGGGTGCCACCGGCTACTCCCAAATTGAGGGGTTCTTCGGAGCCCTGTTCCCAGGGGTGCTGACGCTGTTTCTGTTGGAGCTTGGAATTGTTGCCGGCAAACGCATCAAGGACATCAAAAAAGGTGGCATTGGCCTGGTGGTTTTTGCAATCACCTTTCCGCTACTCGCCGGAAGCTTCGGGGTTGCAACAGGGCACCTTGCTGGAATGAGTGTTGGGGGTAGCGCGACACTGGGGATAATCGCAGCCAGCGCTTCATATATTGCAGCTCCGGCCGCTGTGAGACTTGCCCTACCAGAGGCCTCCCCAGGTATATATCTATCGGCGTCGCTAGGCATCACATTTCCCTTCAACCTAACCGTTGGAATTCCTGCAATGCTTGCGATTAGTCAGCTAATGGAAGGGGTCATCTGATGATCATGAAGCAGCGGAAGCTAGTAACAGTTGTCATTGAGGCTGGCCTGGCTCGAAGGCTAGAGGGCGACCTTAGGGCGGCTGGTGCCAAGGGCTTCACTTCCACCCTCGCCCATGGGGCAGGCCCCAGAGACCAGCGTGCTTCCGAGGTTGACGGCGGAAACGTGCGGGTAGAAAGTGTTGTGAATAACGAGGTGCTTGAGGTCATCCTGGAAAAACTAGAGAGGGACTACTTCCCGTTTTATGCAATCAGCTGTTGGGTTAGCCAGGTAGAGGTAGTTCGGGACGAGCGCTACTGAGCCTTTTTTGGAAAGGTAAGCACGATTGACGCTACCGCCACCGAGATTATTGGAAATAGCGCCAGCGCCCATGCCACCGAAATACACCAAATCGCAATCAGTCCCGTAATCGTGTTGGAAATGTGTCCAGCCCATAGCCTGACTTTCTTCCTTCGAGCAAGCACCGCAAAAACTATGTTGATTAGCGAGATAACCCCAAGTGCGGCAAACAAATAGGCAATAAAGGTTGCTAGCTCCTCCAACTATTCGCCCTTTAGCTGCTTAACGATGCGATTTGCTGCCATCTTCAGAGGCCTAATTGTCGTGACCTGAGGGTCCTTGGCAAACATTTCAGCGGTCTGGTTATCAAGAGCGGTCAAGTAGATTTTGCCCTCGTAGCCAAGTGACTTAATGCTGCCGAGTAGGAGTGTGTTGGTCGATCTGTCGGGAGCCGTGCAAATAAGTGTGTCGCTTTGGTGCATCGGCAGCGTCTTGGCGAAGTCTGGGTCTCCGACATCCCCGAATAGGGTCTCGGCACCGAGTTCCCTAGCCCTTGCCAGGGCATCTGGATCAAGATCAACTGCGAGCACTGAGGAGCCGGAGGAAATAAGTCCTGAAATTACCTCAGTGCCAAACCTTCCTGAGCCAATCACGATCGCGTCAAAACTTAGTGACTGGCTTTCCTCATCTACAGCCTCAGCCTTACCGCGCTCAAAAAAGCGCATAAAGCCCTGCATCATCGAGTAGAGCCTGTCGGTGTAGAGAATTAAGTAGCTGGAAACGGTGATGGTGAATACCGCCACGAGCGTTACCAGACTTAGCACCGCCGAATCCACCTGTCCGAGCGAGAAGCCCAGGGCAATCAGGATTAGCGAAAACTCCGAAATCTGCGCAAGCGCAACGCCCGTCCGGAAGGAGGTAATCGACCGGTATCCCATCCAGCCCATGATTGCAAAAACGATTAGCGGCTTTCCAACAAGCACAAATACCGAAAGCACGATTGCTGGCCAGAGCTGTCCTAGAGCATCGGCAAAGGTCAAGGAAGCGCCAAGCTCAATAAAGAAAAACAGCAGCATTACATCGCGAAGCGAAACCATGCGGGCTCCCAGGCTTTCCCTGTAGGCCGTTGATGCCAGCGATACCCCCGCAACGAAGGCACCGATCTCCATACTGAGTCCGATCAGGGTGCTGACTGCCGCCAAAACGATTGCCCAAGCAACACCAAACAACAAGGTCAGCTCGGGACTCTTCGAGATCCAGTCCAAAACCTTCTCAAGCACAAATCTGGACGCGAACGCCGCAACCCCGAGAAATACAGCGCTTGACGCGAGGGTGACCACCAAATCTGTCACCACCGAACCTTCGCCGGGGGTTCCGATTGTGACAATGACGACCATGGCCGCAACAACCAATATGTCCTGAACTATCAGGATTCCAACGGCAATGCGGCCATAGAGGGTGTCTAGCTCCCGCTTATCTCCAATGAGTTTGATGATGATGATCGTCGAGGAGAAGGTAAGGGCAACTGCAATGTAGAGGGCGGTTGTTAGTTCAAAACCAAAGAGAACGGCCAGTCCAAATCCAACGGCCGCCGTGAAGGCAACCTGAGAAAGACCGGCGATCAGGGCAACCTTGCCAGTACTTCGAATCATGTGGAAGTCAAGCTTGAGCCCCACCAAGAAAAGCAGGATTGCGATCCCGAACTTGGCAAAAAGCCTTATCTCCTCGGCGCCTTCGACGAGGTTAAAAGCGGTAGGGCCAGCCAAAATGCCTACGACAATAAACGACACCACCACCGGCTGACGAAGGAGTTTGGCGATAGCTCCGCCGGCGACAGCGAGCGCCAGAATAAGCGCGACTGAAACGAAGGAGCTCTCGACCATATTCAGAGTCTAGTTTCGATTGATTTCTATCTTGTTTCCCCGCGCTTGGGCTCTTTCGAGCCTGTCAGTCAGTGGCTGGGCTAGCATTCACACGTTATGAACAAAGACGAATTCTCCAAACTTGCCCATTCCAGACGCTCAACCAGGGACTTTCTCCCGGACCCGGTATCTCAGAGCGACCTCGATGCGATTCTTGCCGACGGCATGAGCGCTCCCAGCTGGTCCAACACCAGGCCCTTTATGGTCGCTGTCGCAACTGGAGAGCAGCGCGACCGCATTAGCAAGGCGCTTGTTTCTAGATTGCGTGAAAACGCAGAGGCCCCCGGCATGGGCATGAACCCGGACTACACGCACGAGATCCCCTACCCACCAGGCCTCATTGAGCGCAGCCAAAGAGTTGGTAAGGGTATCTATGACACTCTTGGCATCGATCGTGCCGACAAAGAGTCAAGGTTCAGATTCATGGAGCGCAACTATGAGTTCTTCGGAGCTCCGGTAGCGCTATTTTTCTTCAGCCACAGAGGGCTCGCGCACTTTGGCACTTTGGATCTGGGGCTATTTATGGAGGCCGCAATGCTTTCTGCAAAAGCGAGAGGGATAGGTACCTGCGCCCAGGGCTATTTGGGTAACTACCCGGACATCATCAAGGCTGAATTTGATGTTCCTGAGGAGTATGCGCTCGTGTGTGGCATGAGTCTCGGGTATCCATCCGATCATCCAATCAATTCTTGGGGGGCAGAGCGGCTTCCTATTTCAGAACTGTCAGTTAAGCCAGCGGAACAAATCGGCTAGGGTATGGCGATGATTTGGTATTGGGTTGGCGCTGCAATCGGGATCTACATGGTCTGGGGCGCCGCGACAAAAAGCGCGGTCGGTCCCTATCGGCTGCTGCACGCCAGGGCGGCGCTGCTCTGGAAGAACAGGGCCCACGAATTTCTATTGGTTTCGGGAGCCGTAGTAGTCGTGATAATGCTGGGTCTGGCTCTTCTTAACTAGGAAAACCCCTCACGAAGGACGGGTTTTCACCCTGTGGAGACTAGGGGGGTCTATTGGGCCCGTCAAACCAATGGTTTAGTAGCTATCTTTTTCGAAATCAGACTATAAGTCAGACTATTTTTCAAGGCCCAAGGCTGCTAGCGAAGCGGATGAATTCTGCCGTTGAGTAGCAAGGAAACTGGCGTGTGCCTAACCAGCAATTTGTAGCTCAGGAGCCCAAGCCCAATGGTTGATATGGTGGTTAGCAGTATTACTGGGAGGGCACCAAAACCCAACGTGCTTAGGAAAATCAAAAAGAAGAACACGAGTGGCAAGTGGACTAGGTAGATCCAGTAGCTCGCGTCCGATACGAACTTGAAAACCTTGTTCTGCTTGGTGGCAAACCTGAGAAACAGCCCCAGAACTCCGTAAGTCCCAGACACCACTGAAGCCGCATAAATCCATGGAGTTACCGCAATGCCCCAGTCCTGAATTACGAAGAAGGCACCAAAACTCAGGAGCAAAAGGGCAACAAGCAATACCGCTCTCCTTTTTAGGAATGTAAGCCAGCGTTCCTGCTGGTTGTAAGCGATTGCACCCGAAAGGAAGATGAGAAAGTACAGAAGCAGCAATCCGGGGTCAGGAAATAGGCGAGTACTGGTAGCTAGCGTCCCCTCTTGGTCAAATACTCCAGGTATTAGGGGAAAGGCTGCCGCCAAAAGCAAAAGGAACGCGTGTGGAGAGACGCGTTTAGTCAAAAGCTTTCGGAGCGGGGCGGAAAACGCCCAAAAAACAACAGAGTACAGAATAAGAAAATAGAGAAACCACAGGTGTGCAAAATCAATTGGTAGAACATCGAAAGTGCTCCTACTCGTCAGCCATGCACCCTGACTCGCCCAAGCGTTAGCGAAAGTCAACGGTATCCAGAAGATCGCTAGCGGTAGGGCTATTCT
>JBDQMQ010000003.1:0-20523 GCA_040262185.1 Aquiluna sp.
CCCAAGAAGAGCGGCAGGATTCTCCACTTTGGTGTCAGAGAGCATGCGATGGGGTCAATCCTGAACGGCATTACCCTCTCGGGACACTCAAGACCATTTGGTGGAACATTCCTTGTGTTCTCTGACTACATGCGACCTGCTGTGCGACTTGCAGCCCTGATGGGAATCGCGCCAATCTACGTCTGGACCCACGACAGCGTAGCCCTAGGCGAGGACGGCCCAACCCACCAGCCAATTGAGCATCTCACTGCGCTGAGAGCCATTCCAAACCTGGACATCATCAGGCCGGCCGATGCCAACGAGACATCCCACGCATGGCTAGGTGCACTGCATAACACCAACAGGCCCGCAGGAATCGTGCTCACCAGGCAGAACGTGCCTGTCCTAGACCGCTCCGCCGGGGTCGGTAAGGCCGAACTAACCGCAAAGGGCGGCTATATCTACCAAGAGGGCTCAAGAGATCCCGAGTTGATCTTGATTGCCACCGGTAGCGAGGTGCAGTTTGCGGTCGAGGCAAGAGCGAAGCTCGAGGAAGAGGGCGTCTCTACTCGCGTCGTGTCCATGCCTTGCGTCGAGTGGTTCAAGGATCAGCCCCAGAGCTATCGAGACGAAGTGCTTCCTACAAAGGTAAAAGCCAGAGTCTCGGTAGAGGCAGGTCTCACCTCCGGTTGGAGAGAGTTTGTCGGAGACAGCGGGGTGTCCGTGGGCATCGACCACTACGGCGCATCAGCCGACTACAAGACCCTCTACAGAGAATTTGGCATCACAACAGGGGCAGTCATTGAGGCAGCCAAGAAGAGTATGGAGCTAAGCGCATGAATGAAAATCTTAGAGACCTAACCGCTGCTGGAGTTTCTGTTTGGCTGGACGACCTCTCTAGAGATCGAATCGAATCAGGAAACCTCCAGGATTTGATTGCCAACTTCTCGGTACGTGGTGTCACCACAAACCCCACCATCTTCGCTCAGGCACTCTCCTCCCCCAGCTACGCGCCAGCTATTGCGGCCGAGAAGGCTGCAGGAAGCGATGCGACCGGCGCAATCTTCAACATCACCACCGAGGATGTCGCAAACGCCTGTGAGATTTTCCAGGGCGTCTATGGTGCCACCAATGGCGTGGACGGGAGAGTCTCGATCGAAGTGGAACCGGGTCTCGCGCACGATGCTGCTGCGACTATCGCTCAGGCCAAAGAGCTCTTCGCAAAGGTTGGCAAAGAGAACGTAATGATCAAGATTCCTGCCACCCTGGAGGGCCTTGATGCAATAACAGCTGTTATCTCAGCCGGGATCTCGGTGAACGTGACTCTTATCTTCTCGGTGGATCGCTACCAGGCAGTTATCAACGCCTACATGACCGGAATTGAGCAGGCATTAGCCAATGGCGTTGACATCAGCAAAATTCACTCGGTCGCATCGTTCTTCGTATCGAGAGTCGACACTGAAGTGGACAGGCGACTGGAGGCAATTGGAAGAGCAGATCTCAAGTCCAAGGCTGCTTTGGCCAATGCAAGGCTCGCCTACGAGCTCTATGAGTCACAGTTCTCATCCCCGCGTTGGACAGCGCTTGCTGGCCAGGGAGCAAGGATTCAGCGACCGCTGATGGCCTCAACCGGAGTCAAGGATCCAGATCTTCCTGACACTCTGTATGTAACCGAGCTGGTAGCAGCGGACGTGGTCAACACGATGCCGGAGAAGACCATGATGGCAACCGCCGACCACGGTGAGATACCCGGGAACTCGATAGTTCCCAATATCGCCTCCGCAAGGGAAACCATGGAGGAACTGGCAGCTGCTGGTATCAACTTTGCTCAGGTCACCGAGCTTCTAGAGAGAGAGGGTGTTCAGAAGTTCATCGACTCCTGGCAAGACCTCGTTGAATCTGTCACGCAAGCCTTGGAAAACGCGTAATGCAGCTAACCGTCTCAGAGGATTTTCGACCACTCATCGAGCCTGCTGCAAGGCGGCTCATTGATAACCACATTAGCTCCCGTTTAGCGGAGAAGGATGTCACCATCTGGGGAGAAGCCGCCAGGGAAGAGGCAAGTAAACGCCTTGGTTGGGTCAGCTCAGCAAGCGACTCCGCGGGACTGTTGGGTGAAATCTTTTCGCTGAGGGACTCGCTGCGCGAAAAAGGGATAGACAGGGTCGTGCTCTGCGGCATGGGCGGGTCTTCTCTGGCTCCAGAGGTAATCTGCAAAAACGCGGGCGTAGACCTGGTGGTGCTGGATTCGACCTCACCAGACCAGGTTGCTGCAGCACTTGTGCAGCTCGAGCGCACCGTGGTCGTGGTCTCCTCAAAGTCCGGATCCACCGTTGAGACCGACAGTCAAAAGCGCGCATTCGAGAGTGCCTTCGCGGCTGCTGGCATCAATGCCGCCGAGAGAATAGTTATCGTCACCGACCCAGGTTCACCCATGGATCAGGCAGCTAGGGAGGCTGGGTACCGGGTCTTCAACGCCGATCCAAACGTTGGTGGACGCTACTCGGCACTTACAGCCTTTGGCCTTGTCCCCTCGGGCCTTGCAGGTGCGGACATCTCGCAACTGCTCGCCAGCGCGGTGTCAGCCAGTTCTACTCTGCAGTATGACTCGGAGGACAATCCAGCCATCTGGCTTGCCTCGGCAATGGCTGGAGACCCAGCGAACTGGGACAAGTTCCTAATCGAAAGCGATGTTTACCCCGGCTTCGGGGATTGGGTTGAGCAGCTGGTTGCCGAGAGCACGGGAAAAGAAGACCGAGGAGTCCTTCCGGTTGTCGTGACCAGTAGCGCACCAGAATTTTCGCAAGTACCTGCGGACACAATCTCGATTCGAGCCAGAAACCTAAGCTCTCACTGCAGTTTTGAGGGTGAGCTGGGTGAACTATTTCTCTTGTGGGAGTGGGCAACCGCTCTTGCCGGATACCTGCTTGAGATTAACCCATTCGACCAACCCAATGTAGAGAGCGCCAAGATTGCGGCTAGAGCCCTGCTCGATTCGCCCCAGCAGGCTGCCGAAGTAGAGTTTGTCGACCGAGGTATGGCAGTCAGCTCCGCTGGTATTGAGATTGTGGGCCAGACCGTTGAGGCGGCCCTGGAGCAGCTCATGGCGATGGCTGGTGACCACAGCTACTTTTCATTTCACGTCTACCTAAACCGAGGCGAATACCCACAGTTTGAGGCTCTCAGGGACATAACTGCCGCTCGAACGAAACGACCTACAACCTTTGGCTGGGGCCCCAGGTTCCTGCACTCCACGGGCCAGTACCACAAGGGAGGACCAACCCAGGGGCTCTTCATCCAGATAACTGGCGAGGCAGGCATGGACCTGGAGATAAAGGACCGGCCATTCACCTTTGGTGAACTTATTTCAGCCCAGGCTGCTGGGGACGCGAACGTCATAGCTGAGAGCGGTGCGCCGGTGGTCTCGATTCACCTCTCCGAGCCGTTGGGACAACTGGAGCTACTCAAGAAGATTATTGAGTCGTGAGTTCTAACCCGCTCAAGAATGCCGGGGACATCCGGCTCCAAAAGATTGCAGGCCCATCAGGGCTGATCATGTTTGGAGTGACCGGCGATCTATCCAGGAAAAAGCTTCTCCCCGCTATCTACGACCTTGCAAACCGCGGTCTTTTGCCTCCGGCCTTCTCACTCGTTGGGTTTGCGCGTCGGGACTGGTCAGAGGAGGACTTCGAGAAGGTGGTCCAGGAATCAGTGAAGCAGTACTCGAGAACCAGTTGGTCCGAGTCTGTCTGGGAGCAGCTCGTGAAGGGTATTCGGTTTGTTTCGGGTAGGCATGATGATCCTGCGGCTTTTGCCAAACTCAAGGAGGTCGTTGATGAGTTAGATGCTCAGCGCGGCACTGCAGGCAATCACACTTTTTACCTCTCAATTCCCCCAAGAGACTTTCCTCTTGTCCTAGATCAACTCGAAAAGGCAGGGCTGTCCCAGGCCGGTAAGGGAGAGTTTCGAAGGGTGGTTGTGGAGAAACCCTTTGGCAGCGACCTGCAGACTGCCAAAGAGCTCAATGAGGTTGTCGAGAGGGTTTTTCCACCCGACTCGGTATTCAGAATTGACCACTACCTAGGTAAGGAAACGGTCCAAAACCTATTGGCGCTGCGGTTTGCTAACCAGCTCTTTGAGCCAATCTGGAGCAGTAAGTTCATCGACCACATTCAGATCACGATGGCTGAAGACATTGGTATTGGCGGTAGGGCCGGCTACTACGACGGCATTGGTGCTGCCAGGGACGTAATCCAGAACCACCTGCTTCAACTTCTAGCCCTAACAGCGATGGAGAAGCCAAATAGTTTTGACGCTTCCGAACTCAGAAGCAGTAAGGAGGCCGCGTTAGCCGCAGCCAAGCTTCCGACGGATCTTTCAAAGCACACCGCTCATGGGCAGTACGCAGCTGGCTGGCAGGGTGGCCAAGAAGTCCTTGGCTATCTTCAAGAAGGCATCGCGAGCGGATCGAAGACCGAAACCTACGCCGCAATGAAGCTTGAGGTTGATACGCCTCGTTGGAAGGGTGCCCCCTTCTATCTCAGAGCTGGTAAACGCCTAGGTCGAAGAGTCACTGAGATTGCAGTTGTTTTCAAGCGCCCAGAACATCAGCTTTTTGGAAAGGCAGAAACTGCTCAACTTGGAGAGAACGCACTGGTAATTAGGGTTCAGCCAAACGAAGGAGTAACCATCCGGTTTGGTTCGAAGGTCCCAGGTCCAACCATGCAGGTTAGAGACGTAACCATGGACTTTGGCTATGGCCACGCCTTCACCGAGGACTCCCCCGAAGCATATGAGCGATTGATACTTGACGTACTTCTTGGCGAGCCGCCACTGTTCCCAAGACAGCGCGAGGTTGAGCTCTCCTGGCAGATACTTGACCCGATCGTAAAGCACTGGGCAGAGACTTCTGCACCCGAAAGCTATGCCCCTGGCTCCTGGGGACCAGACTCTGCGGAGAAGATGCTGGAGACCGATGGCAGAAGCTGGAGACGTCCATGATCGTAGATATGCCCAGCACAACAGTTTCAAAGATTGGTAAGCGACTGCAGGAGCTGCGCGAAGCTGGTGGCGTTGTCGCCCTGGGACGCGTGCTAACCCTCATTGTTGAGACCGATCTAGAAAACCTTGAGGCAGCGGTCAACGCCGCCAATGGCGCGTCAAAGCTTCACCCCTCTCGCATCATTGTCTTGGCAAAAGATCAGGGCAAGGGCGGCAAGGACAGACTCGATGCCGAGATTCGGGTCGGCGGCGACGCCGGAGCCAGTGAGGTAGTAATTCTCAAGGCCCTGGGAAATGCTGCCAGTAACCCCGAGTCGCTCGTTACAGGATTGATGCTCCCGGATGCTCCTGTTGTGGCGTGGTGGCCTTCTGAGTGCTCCGGAGACCCCTCTGCTACCGCTCTTGGTGAGATAGCCTCCCGCCGAATAACGGATGCCTCTTCGCAACCAGACCCAATGGCATTTTTGCAGCAGCTCGCTACCAACTACTCCCCCGGCGATGGCGATATGTCCTGGACAAGGATTACCCTTTGGCGTTCCCAGCTAGCTGCTCTCTTTGACTCCCATGGTCACCGCAAAGTAGAGATGGTGACAGTCTATGGAGCACTTAGTTCTCCAAGCGCCCACCTGTTGGCTGCTTGGCTTGGTCAAAGCCTGAATGCAAAGACGGACGTCACCGAAGCTCTTGATGGCAAGACTGTGCAGGGCATTGCCGGCGTAGTTATCAGCTTTGATAGCGGAGAGCTAAGCGTGCTGCGATCAGGTCAGGTAGCGCTGATTTCGCAGCCCGATGCCCCTGATTCTTCAGTTCTGTTGCCGCAGCGCAGCGACATGGATTGCCTGGTCGAAGACATGCGATACCTCGGCGAAGACAGTGTCTATGGCAAGGTTCTTAGTGGAACGCTGGGTAGCTAATGGAAAAGATGATTCTCGATAGCCCCGAGGCCTTGATTTCCCAGGCGACAGGGGACTTCGAGGAGCTTGTTAGTGAGCTTCGAAAGTCAAAGACCGAGCTGACAATCCTGCTCACAGGCGGAACTCTCGGAATCGAATTCATTGCAGCCCTTGGAAAAACGGCAATGGATCTCACTAACATCCACTTCATTTTCGGCGATGAGCGGTATGTGCCAAGGGAACACCCAGATAGAAATGAGTACCAGGGACTCGAGGCATTTCCCGATCTGGAGCGCCACCTAATTCTTTATCCGGAGACCAGCCAAGATCTAGAGGGCGCGAGACAGAGTTTTTCGCTAGAACTTGAAAATCTCCTGGGGCAAATAGATAGCCCGTCGAGGCAAATTGACCTGACCATTTTGGGAATGGGGCCGGATGGCCACATCGCAAGTCTTTTTCCCGGCGTGGAGCACGAGAGTACCTGGATTGTCTCTGAAGATAACTCTCCGAAGCCGCCTAGCCAGAGACTCAGCTTCAGCTACCAAGCACTGAACAACTCAGAGCGAGTGTGGTTTTTGGTAGCAGGTGCCGGTAAGGCAGATGCGCTACGAAGTGTTTATGCAGGTCAATTACCTGCATCGAAAATTCGCGGTATGTCCGAGACCAGATGGTATCTGGATAAAGAGATTAGCGACGCGCTTTAGCGGCAGCCGCTGCCTTCTCTCGGCGCTCACGAATCAGCTGCAGCGCCTCATCAAGAATCTGCTTCGCCTCCGCGTCAGTACGACGCTCCTTAACGTAAGCGAGGTGAGTTTTGTAGGGCTCAATCTTCGCAACTAGTGGGGGGTTTTCCTTGTCCCTACCCGCCGGGAAACCGCAGCTTGGGCAGTCAATCTCCTGGGGAATATCCTCAGCTTCCACACTGGCGGCAAAGAAAGGGTGGTTCTCGTGCCCGTTCGCGCAGTAGAAGCTGATTGTGACCTTTTCAACCTGGTGGCCACGGTCCTTTTCGCCCATTGGGCCGGCACCAACACGAGCGCCTCTAATTGATGGTGAAGATGACATTTAGGCCCAACCGAATCTCGTGAACAGTCCGAGGATGATGATTACCGTTACCCAGACCAGACCGAGAATCACCGTGATGCGGTTGAGGTTACGCTCTGCTACCCCAGATGACTGCATGGAGCTAGTTACACCACCACCAAACATGTCTGCAACACCACCACCACGGCCTTTGTGGAGCAGGATCATGAGTATCAGCAAGACGCTGGTAATTGCTAGAAGCACCAGCAGTGCTGTTTGTAGTGCGGCCATTATTCCTCCGAAAACCTCGTCAAATTATAGAACTATGTGCTTTTTATAACGGGCAATACCCGAAAACTCGTCGGCAACAAGCGATGCACCGCCTACAAGCACACCATCTACCTCGTCACTTTGCAAGAAGCCGGCGACATTATTTGCCTTTACCGAGCCGCCATAGAGAATGCGCGAGTTAGCTGCCTGTTCGCCAAAGTTATCTTTTAGGGCCTCGCGAATGGCTCTGGAGACATCCTCGGCTTCCTGCGCAGTTGCAACCTTGCCGGTGCCAATTGCCCATACCGGTTCGTAGGCAATAACGAACTCTCCAATGCTTTCGTGCCCAGAAAGTGCTGCAATGGTCTGCTCGACCGGAACCGCGCTCTGTCCCCTGCTCTCAAGCTC
Organism: Aquiluna sp.; assembly: GCA_040262185.1. Taxonomy (GTDB): domain Bacteria; phylum Actinomycetota; class Actinomycetes; order Actinomycetales; family Microbacteriaceae; genus Aquiluna. The sequence continues at coordinate 7,575 of JBDQMQ010000003.1, forward strand.
CTCGAGGGTCTCCCCTACGCAGATGACCGGCACGATCCCTGAGCTAAAGGCCGCAGCAACTTTGCTATTGACCGTCTCATTACCCTCGTTGTGGTATTGCCTGCGCTCCGAGTGGCCGATTAGGACGTAGTCCACATCAAGCTTCTTGAGCATCGCGCCCGAAATCTCTCCGGTGTAGGCACCGGCCTCGTGCGCAGAGATGTCTTGCGCTCCAAGCTTGACCTCAAACTTCTCGGCATCGATAAGCGTTTGCGCACTCCGAAGGTGAGTAAAAGGTGGAAATACTGCGACCTCGACATCTTTGTAGTCGTGATCTGAGTCGTTTAGCGTCCAGCAGACCTTCTGAATCAGAGCGATGCCCTGCAGGTGATCTAGGTTCATCTTCCAGTTGCCAGCAATCAGTGGCGTGCGCTTAGTCATCTAGAACCTCCAGTCCAGGTAGAGTCTTGCCCTCGAGATACTCAAGGCTAGCTCCGCCGCCTGTTGAGATGTGGCCAAACTCATCATCAGCAAAACCCAGCGCTCTGACTGCCGATGCCGAGTCCCCGCCGCCGACTACGGAAAGCCCGTCTATCTCAGTGAGGGCCTTAGCTACTGCCCTCGTGCCGTGTGCGAAATTCTCAAATTCAAATACACCCATGGGCCCATTCCAGAACACCGTCTTAGATTTTCTTATGACCTCTGCAAATCTCTCTGCCGACTCTGGACCAATGTCTAGCCCAATACCGCTGCCACCAAAACGTGATTCTGCGATGCGGTCTGCCGCAACGGTCTCGAACTCGGCCTCCTTGCTAAACCCGCTTGCAACAACGATGTCGCTGGGAAGCAAGATCTCAACGCCAAGCTCGTCCGCTTGAGAAAGGAATCCTCGTACCGTCTCCAACTGGTCGGACTCGAGGAGGCTGGAGGCAACATTGTGGCCCTTTGCCGCAAGCAGGGTGAACACCATGCCGCCACCAACTAGGAGTTTGTCGACCTTGGGAAGAAGATTTTCAATGACCGCAAGCTTGTCCGAAACCTTCGACCCTCCAAGCACCACGCAATATGGACGCTCAGGGTTCTCAGTTAGGGACTTGAGTACCTCGACTTCACGCTCAATTAGTAATCCGGCATAGCTGGGAATCAGCTTTGCCAGCTCATAAACGCTTGCCTGCTTCCTATGCACAACGCCGAAGCCGTCACTTACTAGAGTGTCACCGAGTTCGGCCAGCGATCTGGCGAACTCTTCACGCTCCCCCTGGTCGCTTGAGGCTTCCAAAGGGCTAAACCTAAGGTTCTCGATTAATGCAACGCCTCCGTCTTCAAGCAACTTTGAGGCGGCCTTAGCTTGAGCTCCAGTAGTGTCGGAAGAGAAGACCACTGGCTGGCCAAGCAGCTGCTCTAGTCGAGCGGCCACAGGCTCCAGTGAGTAATCTGGATTTACTTCACCCTCTGGTCTTCCAAGGTGTGAACAAATCACCAACCTGGCTCCTGCAGCAATCAAATGCTTGATTGTTGGCAAGGCTGCGCGAATTCTGCCGTCATCAGTGATTTGGCCATCAGAAAGCGGAACATTGAAATCACAGCGCAGGATTACCCTTTTGCCGCCTAAATCCTGAAGCGACTTGATGGATCTGAGCATTAGAGCTTGGCGGCTACCATCGCGGTGAGCTCGACAAGGCGGTTTGAGTAGCCCCACTCGTTGTCATACCAGCTTGAAAGCTTGACGGTGTTGTCGATTACGCGTACAAGGCCGGCGTCGAAGATCGAGGAGTGTGGGTCGGTGACGATGTCGCTTGAGACGATCTCATCCTCGGTGTAGAGGAGAATTCCCTTGAGTGGACCCTCTGCGGCCTCCTTGTAGGCGGCCTTGATCTCGTCCACAGTCACCTTCTTCTCAGAAACTAGCGTCAGATCCGTAATGGACCCGGTTGGAACCGGAACCCTGAGGGCAAAGCCATCTAGCTTGCCCTTCAGCTCCGGCAGCACAAGGCCGATGGCCTTGGCAGCACCAGTCGATGAGGGGACGATGTTGATTGCTGCTGCTCTTGCGCGACGCAGATCCTTGTGAGGGCCATCCTGCAAGTTCTGGTCGGCGGTGTAGGCGTGGATGGTGGTCATCAGGCCATTTACAATGCCGAAGCGGTCATTGAAAACCTTCGCAAGAGGTGCGAGGCAGTTGGTGGTGCAGGAGGCGTTTGAAATGATGTGGTGCTTCTCTGGGTCGTAAAGGTCGTCGTTGACACCAATTACAAAGGTCGCATCTTCGTTGGTTGCCGGTGCTGAGATGAGCACCTTCTTTGCACCTGCCTCGATGTGTTTCTTGGCCTTCTCGCCGTCGGTGAAGATTCCGGTGGACTCGATGACAATGTCGACACCCAGCTCCTTCCACGGCAGCTCAGCTGGGTCGCGCTCTGCGAGCACCTTGATGCTCTTTCCGTTGACGACAATGCTGTCACCGTCTACCGAAACTGCAGCGCCCAGGCGGCCGGTTACCGAGTCATACTTGAGAAGGTGTGCAAGTCCTGCGGGGTCAGAGAGGTCATTTACGGCAACAATCTCTAGGTCTGAGTTCTGAGCAAGAGCTGCCCTCAGGTAGTTACGTCCGATGCGGCCAAAGCCATTAATTCCAACACGAGTCACGAAAAATACTCCAGATTTTTATTGAACAGAAAGCCCCGCGCACCTTTGGGCGGACTGGCTTAGCCTAGCAGTAGTGACTTTGAGTGCACTGAAACAGAGCCAAAGCGATTTGCCACATCTTCCCAGTTAACGATGTTCCAGAAAGCCTTCACGTAGTCGGCTTTGACGTTCTGGTAGTCGAGGTAGAAGGCGTGCTCCCACATGTCCAGCATCAAAAGTGGAATGCTACCCATCGCAAGGTTCCCCTGCTGGTCATAGAGCTGGCCGATAATCATCCTGTTTCCAAGGGCATCCCAAGCTAGGTATGCCCATCCTGAGCCCTGAATTCCCATTGCTGCAGCCGAAAAGTGATTCTTGAAGGCCTCAAAGGAACCGAAGTACTCATTGATGGCGGCGGCGAGGTCACCCTCTGGAGCCGAGGAGCTCGGGCTCAGGTTCTTCCAGAAGATGCTGTGGTTTACATGCCCGCCAAGGTTGAAGGCGAGGTCTTTCTGAAGCTTCGGCAAAGTTGCGAAGTTGTCTTCGCTCCGAGCCTTCTCCATGGCCTCCAGAGCGGCATTTGCGCCTGTCACGTAGGCCTGGTGGTGCTTGGAGTGGTGCAGCTCCATGATGCGGGCCGAAATGTGAGGTTCAAGCGCTGAGTAGTCATAGTTGAGTTCTGGAAGTTGGTAGGTCATGGTTTCTCCTTCTGATAGTTAGTTCTAAGTGCTAACTCGCTCGATTATTCCTCGAGCAGGTCCGCGATCACGGATTCGGTGTCTGGAATGCCTAGGTCTGCCGCTCTTCGGTCCGCTGTTGCGAGAAGTCTTCTAATGCGCCCTGCGACCGCATCCTTGGTCATTGGAGGCTCCGCAAGTCTTCCGAGCTCGTCCAGCGAGGCATCTTTGTGCTTGAGTCTGAGCTCTCCGGCGTATTTAAGGTGCTCGGGTGCATCGGTCCCGAGAATTTCGAGGGCTCTTTGGACACGTGCACTTGCTGCAACCGCGGCTTGGGCGCTGCGACGCAAGTTCGCATCGTCAAAATTCGCTAGTCGATTCGCCGCTCCCCTAACCTCTCGACGGTTCCTGAGCTCTTCCCACTTGTCCACCTGGTCGATGCAGCCCATTTGCCGAAGCAGCTCGGTAATTCCCTCGCCGTCTCGGACAACTACCCTAAAGACGTTTCGAACCTCACGCGCCTTCGCATTTACTCCGAGCCTCCTGGCTACTCCCACCAGCGCCATCGCCGATTCGTTGCCAGGAGCCGTCACCTCGAGAGAGGTCGAGCGTCCGGGGTCAGTTAGGGTCCCGTGAGCCAAGAAGGCACCGCGCCAAATGGCCCTTGCCTCATCCATCGTGGATGAGACCAGGGTCGCAGGTAGTCCGCGGACAGGCCTTCCGCGGTTGTCGATCAAGCCGGTTTGACGGGCAAGCAGCTCGCCATCTCTGAGAACTCGAATCTGGTAACCACTGTTCTTCCGCAGTCCGCTTGCCGAGACCACGCTAAGTTCGGCTTGAATGCCGTAGAGCTCCGCAATGGCCCGGGTAAGACGCCTAGCTAGGGTGGCAGAGTCAAGCTCAACCTCAATGGCTATTCGGCCTGAGATTAGGTGCAGCCCCCCACAAAAACGCAGGATTGTGGCAAGCTCTGCAGCCCTGACCAGGCTGTTGCCGGTTGGTACTCTGGCGAGCTCGTCCTTGATTGCAGCTGTGAGCGCCACGACTACTCCCTACCCAAGTCTCGGTGTTGCACGCTGATCGTCACATCAGCCTCCTTTTCAAGTCTTTTTGCAATCTCGTTGGCCATGGCCACCGAACGGTGCTTGCCGCCGGTGCATCCAATGGCGATGGTTGCAAATCTCTTGTTTTCGTTGCGGTAGCCGGCAAGCACGCTGTGCAGGGATGCCACGTAGTTTGTCAGGAAGTCCTCCACGCCTGGCTGTCCAAGAACATAAGCCCGGACCTCATCGTCGTTACCGGTCTTTGCCCGCAGCTCGTCTTTCCAGTGTGGGTTAGCTATGAACCTCGCATCGGCAACCAAGTCAGCGTCTACCGGAAGACCGTATTTGAACCCAAAGCTCAGCACATTAATTTTTAGAGCCTTCGAATTGGTTGCGAAAGCCTCCGCAACTCTGTTGGTGAGTTGGTGAACATTGGTCTCCGAGGTGTCGAAGACAATGTCTGCACTCTCGCGTAACCCAATTAGCTCACTGCGTTCTTTTGTTATGCCATCGAGTACCGTTGCGTTTCCCTGCAGCGGATGTGGTCTGCGCACCGACTCAAAACGCTTCACAAGCGCGCTGTCGCTAGCTTCAAGGAATAGCACGCGAACCAATATGTCCCGCACCTTTAGCTCTGCCAACCTGGTTTGGAGCTCGTTGAAGAACTCCCCACCTCGAACGTCGGTAATGACGGCAATCTTTGGGAGTTTGGACTTACTCAGTGCGAAAAGGTCACTAATTGGTCCGAGCATTTGAGGAGGCAGGTTGTCGATGACGTACCAGCCCTGATCCTCGAGCGCATTTCCAACCGTGGATCGGCCAGCACCGGACATGCCGGTGACTACTAGCAGCTCTGGTTTTTTAGCGTCTTCCATCTCTCCCCTGATGATTGCTTACAGGTTAGTCCTTCGGCGTGTCGCGCGTGTCGCCTTCTTGTAAATCACCCAGATATTCACTTACTTGTTTGGCCAGTTTCAGGCCGAATCCATCCAGCGTGGCTATCTCCTCGGCGCTTGCCGCCCTAATTCGCTTTAGCGAGCCATACTTTCTCAAAAGCAGCCTCACCTTCTGCTCCCCTAGGCCGGGTATTTCCAGTAGCTGGGAGGCGATTGTCTTACTACGCTTGGCCCGCTGAGCCGTGATCGCAAAGCGGTGGGCCTCATCTCGAATGCGCTGCAACAAAAACAGCTCTTCTGAGGTTCTAGGAAATATGACCGGATAATCGCTTGAGGTAGTGAATACCTCTTCGAGCCTCTTGGCGAGAGTCGCGATGGTAATCTCACCAACACCACTTTCCTCCAAGGCTCTCAGCGCAGCCCCCCTTTGGGGCAGCCCACCATCTATGAGCATCAAAGACGGTCGATAGCTAAATTTCTCGCTCGTCTCCTCTCCCAGGTACTTGAGCCTGCGCGACAGCACCTGGTAAATCGACTCCGTGTCATCGGCACTTTCGAGGTTGAACCGTCGGTACTGGTCCTTTTTGGGAAGCCCGTCTTCAAAGACGACCATGGAGCCGACGGTTCCGGTTCCGGATAGGTGGGAAATGTCAAAGCACTCAATTCGCAGCGGGGCCTCTTTCATCCCCAGAGCCCTCTGGATTCCAGCCAGTGCATCGGCTCGGGCGGTGAAGTCGCTGCTGCGCTTTAGCTTGTAGCTGTTGAGAGCGTGCGCGGCATTATTTAGAGCCGTCTTAGCCAGTGTCGCCTTTTCGCCCCGCTGGGCAACAGCCAGCTTGACGGGCTTGCCTCGCACCTGGCTGAGGAAAGCCTCAACAGGTTTTTTGTCCGTCGGAATCTCTGGAACTAACAGCAGCTTTGGAACCTCCATCGAGGTCCCCTTGGAGTTAGGCGTGTAAAGCTCTTGGATTAGATACTCAACCAACTCTGAGTTGTTTCTGTCGAGCTCGAGATCAACAACCATTGACCTGTTGCCTCGAATTCGGCCTCCGCGGACAATGAAGATACTGACGGCGGCGCTAAGTTCGTCTCGCGCAAGGCCTATGAGGTCCGCATCTGTTTGATCCGAGAGCACCACGGTGGTTTTTTCAAGAACCCGCTCTAGGGCGGCAACATCGTCTCTTAGGTTGGCTGCAAGTTCATAGTTCTCGGAATCGCTCGCTGCCTGCATCTTCTTTCGTAGTTCCTGAACATGCTGCTCACTGCCACTGGCAACAAAGTCCCCAAGACGCTTGGCGAGAGCCTTGTGCTCTGGCTTGGAGATCCTGTCGACGCAAGGCGCAGCACATTTTCCGATCTCGGCAAGCAGACAGGGCCTTCCCGACCGCACAGCGCGGTCGTAGACGCCTTTGGAGCAGGACCTGACCGGATAGACCTTTAGCAGGGTGTCCAGGGTTTCTCGGATGGCCCAGGCTTGGGTATAGGGACCGAAATAGCGAAGACCTTTAATCTCCCTGTTTCTAGTTATAAAGGCTCTGGGAACCTCATCTGACACCGAGATGGCGAGATAGGGATAACTCTTGTCATCGCGGAATCTAACGTTAAATGGCGGGTCAAATTCCTTGATCCACATGAACTCCAGCTGAAGCGCATCGTATTCGGTGTCTACTATCGTCCACTTCACGTCCGCAGCCGCTAGGAGCATTCTCTGGGTGCGCTCGTGAAGCTTTGAGAAGGTGCCGAAATAGCTGGTCAGTCGGGACTTTAGGTTTTTGGCCTTACCGACATAGAGAACCTTGCCTCTGGAATCCAGAAAGCGGTATACCCCAGGTTGAGTTGGAATCTCTGAGGTTTTTGGCCTAAAGGTCAGCTTTGTCATGGCTAAGCCAACAGCTCGGCCAAGAACTTACCGGTGTGAGAGGACTTGTTGGCCGCAACTTTCTCGGGAGTGCCCTCGGCGACAATCTGTCCGCCTCCGCTACCCCCTTCGGGTCCGAGGTCTATGACCCAGTCGCAGCAGCGAATCACATCCAAATTGTGTTCGATGACAATGACGGTGTTGCCCTTGTCCGTGAGGTCTGCAAGCACGTTGAGAAGTTTCTTCGTGTCTTCGAAGTGAAGACCAGTTGTCGGTTCATCCAGGACATATATGGTCCTTCCGGTCGACCTGCGCTGCAGCTCGGTCGCAAGCTTTACCCGCTGAGCCTCTCCACCGGAAAGAGTGGTTGCGCTCTGTCCAAGCCGAACATAGCCAAGCCCAACATCCACCAGAGTGTTTAGGTACCTAGCAATTGAGTTGATGGGAGCAAAGAATTCTGCTGCCTCACTGATCGGCATCGATAGAACATCCCCCACCGACTTACCCTTGTATTTCACCTGCAGAGTCTCACGGTTATAGCGGGCACCCTTGCAGTCCTCGCAGGTGACATAGACATCGGGGAGGAAGTTCATCTCGATGCGGATAGTTCCGTCACCGCTGCAGCTCTCGCAACGACCACCTTTTACATTGAAAGAGAACCTACCCTGCTGGTAACCGCGCACCTTCGACTCCGGGGTATCGGCAAAAAGTTTTCTAATGTGATCGAAGACTCCGGTGTAAGTGGCGGGGTTGGAACGCGGGGTGCGGCCAATGGGTGCCTGGTCAACGTGAACCACCTTGTCGAGCTGCTCGAGGCCCTCGACCCTGATGTGCCTGCCAGGAACTCCCTTTGCCCCGTTGAGCTTGTTTGCAAGCACCTGATATAGCACGTCGTTAACGAGCGATGACTTGCCCGAACCGCTTACGCCGGTAACTGCCGTCATTACACCAAGAGGGAAACTAACCGAAACGTCCCTTAGGTTATTTTCCTTGGCCCCAACAACCTTGATCTGGCGATCTTTACTGACCTTGCGCCTCTTCAGAGGAGTTTCTATCTTTACTCTTCCGGAGAGGTAGTCACCGGTGATTGATGTGCGGTTATCCAAGATGGCCGCATAGGAACCGGAGTGGACAACCTCTCCCCCGCCAAGGCCTGCTCCAGGACCGATGTCGACCAGCCAGTCTGCTGCCTTGATGGTGTCCTCATCATGCTCAACGACGATAAGCGTGTTACCGAGGTCGCGGAGCTTGATTAGCGTCTCAATAAGCCTGCGATTATCGCGCTGGTGCAACCCAATTGAAGGCTCGTCCAAAACGTATAGAACGCCCGTGAGTCCGGCACCAATCTGGGTCGCAAGCCTGATGCGCTGTGCCTCCCCACCCGAGAGAGACCCGGCACTTCGCTCCAGTGAGAGGTAATCCAGACCCACCGCAAGAAGGAAGTCGAGCCTCGCCCTAATCTCTCTCAGAACCTGGGCAGCAATCTTTTGCTCGCGGGCTGTCAGCTTTAGGGTCTCAAAAAAGTCATGAGCCTGACCGAGGGAGTAGACAGCGACATCGTGAATGGATTTTCCGTGGACCTTGACCGCCAGAACCTCGGGCCTAAGTCTTGCTCCCTGACATGCGGGACATGGGATTTCCCTCAGAAACTCTGCCCATTTTCCTCGTGCCCAGTCGGAGTCAGACTCCAGGTAGCGCCGCTCAACATAAGGGAGCACGCCCTCAAAACCAGAGGTGTAGCGCATCTCCCTTCCATACTTCGAACGCCATTTGACCTGAACCTCAAAGTCGTTGCCATTTAGTACCGCGTCCTGAATTGCCTCAGGGAGCTTTTCCCATGGGGTGTCTAGGTCAAACTCCAGATCGTTTGCAAGGCCCGCCAATAGTCTGGTGAAGTAGCTGTAGAGGCCTTTGCCCTGTGTGGACCATGGCAGCAGCACTCCCTCGTTAATGGTTGCCGCAGGGTCCCCCACAACCAGGTACGGATCCACCGCCATCTTTGTCCCAAGGCCGGTGCATGTGGGGCAAGCGCCAAATGGAGCATTGAATGAAAAAGTTCTGGGCTCAATCTCACTCAGAACTATCTCGTGCTCATTTGGACAGCTCAGTCGCTCGCTAAAGGTGCGGGTCTTTTTCTCATCCACCAAGTCGACAATCAACCTGCCATCTGCAAGCTTGAGTGCAGTCTCGACGCTGTCGGTGATTCGACCCTGCGCATCGGCCTTCACCACAAGTCGATCAACAACCACCGAAATGTCGTGCTTGAAGCTTTTCTTTAGAGGCTTTGCCTCAGAGAGGGTCACGGTCTCGCCATCGACTACAGCTCTGGCATATCCTTGCGACTGCAAGGAAGCGAACAGGTCCGCAAACTCCCCCTTTTTTTGCTGGACAATCGGAGCCAGGAGCTGGAAGCGGGTTCCCTCCTTGATGGTCATAAGTTGGTCGACTATTGCCTGCGGGGTTTGTTTCGAGATAATCTCACCGCATTCGTGGCAGTGGGGAACGCCAATCCTCGCCCACAAAAGCCTGAGGTAATCGTGAATCTCAGTGATGGTGCCGACTGTTGATCTCGGGTTGCGGTTGGTGGATTTTTGATCAATCGAAACCGCAGGCGAGAGCCCCTCAATGAAATCAACGTCCGGCCGGTCTACCTGTCCCAGAAACTGTCTTGCATAAGCACTGAGCGACTCTACGTACCTGCGCTGACCCTCAGCAAAGATTGTGTCGAAGGCCAGGGATGACTTTCCAGACCCGCTCAGGCCTGTGAATACCACCATCGCATCGCGGGGAATTTCAAGATTGAGGTTCTTGAGATTATGAACTCGGGCACCCTTGATCGCTAGGTGGGGGCCTTTGGGAGTCTCAATAATCACCGTAGAAGTCTATGCATGACCGGCTTGCTCAAATTGCCGAAGCTCCCTTTTGAGCTCTCCAATCTCATCTCGGATTCTGGCTGCCAGTTCGAACTTAAGTTCTGCCGCTGCCGCTTTCATTTGAGCATCAAGATCCAGGATGGTTGACAGCAGCTGCTCACTGCCTGCCTTTCCAATGTCTCGTCTGCCGCGCATGGGCGTGGAAGCAACCTTTCTCGCCGGCTGCTTCCTAAGGCTCTCCATCAAGGCCTCGGTGTCTAGCTCCTCACGGTTGAGGCTGTCGGTGATGTCAGCAATCTTTTTGCGCAGCGGGGTCGGATCGATGCCGTTGAGCTTGTTGTATTCGACCTGCTTTTCACGCCTACGGTTGGTTTCGTCTATTGCTCGCTTCATCGATGCGGTTATCTTGTCCGCATACATGTGGACCTCACCGTTGACGTTTCTCGCCGCCCTACCAATTGTTTGAATCAGCGATGTCGTAGATCGCAGGAAACCCTCTTTGTCAGCATCGAGTATCGAGACCAGCGATACCTCTGGAAGGTCGAGGCCCTCACGGAGCAGATTGATGCCCACCAGCACGTCATAGAGCCCCTGTCGGAGCTCTCTTAGAAGCTCCACTCTTCTGAGAGTGTCAACGTCGGAGTGTAGATAGCGAACCCTGATGCCCATCTCGGTTAGATATTCTGTGACCTCTTCGGCAAGTCGCTTTGTCAAGGTTGTGACCAAAACGCGCTCGTTGCGCTCCGCTCTGAGCTTGATCTCCTCCAGCAGATCATCAATCTGCCCCTTGGCCGGCTTAACGTGGACCTCCGGGTCGACAAGGCCCGTTGGACGAATGATCTGTTCGACTACACCATCGCCCAGGTTCAACTCGTAGTCCGCTGGTGTTGCGGAGAGGTAGACGGTCTGTCCAGTTCGCTCAAGGAACTCCTCGAACCGAAGTGGTCGGTTATCGAGGGCAGATGGAAGCCTGAAGCCGTGCTCGACAAGAGTCCGCTTTCTTGATGAGTCCCCGTTATACATTGCTCTGATTTGCGGAATGGTTACGTGAGATTCGTCGATGACGGTTAGGAAATCCTCGGGGAAGTAATCCAGCAAGCAGGCTGGTGGCTCACCCTCGTTTCGCCCATCTATGTGTCGCGAGTAATTCTCTATGCCTGAGCAGAAACCAAGCTCCCTAATCATCTCCAGATCAAATGTCGTGCGCATTTTGATGCGCTGAGCCTCTAAGAGCTTTTGCTGGCGCTCAAATTCGCGATAGCGCTGCTCAAGCTCGTTCTCGATGTCCTCTATCGCCTTACCCATGCGCTCTGCCGGAGCCACGTAGTAGCTAGCCGGATAGATGGCAACACTCTCCCGCTCCATCAAGATCTCACCGGTCAGAGGATGAATGCGGTATATCTTTTCGACCTCATCGCCAAAGAACTCAATTCGGGTGGCTTCCTCGTCGTAGACGGCGATGACTTCAACCGTGTCACCCTTGACTCTGAAATTACCCCGCACAAACTCCACGTCATTGCGCTGGTACTGAATCGCAACCAACGACCGAATCAGCTCGTCCCTGTCAATTCTTTGCCCAACCGAGATTGGAAGAGACTGCGCGAGGTATTCCTTTGGTGCCCCAAGACCGTAGATGCAGCTAACTGTTGCAACCACGATCACGTCTCTACGAGATAGCAAAGACATCGTGGCAGAGTAGCGAAGTCTCTCGACCTCCTCGTTTATCGTTGAGTCCTTTTCGATGAAAGTATCGGTCTGGGGAACATATGCCTCAGGCTGGTAGTAGTCGTAGTAACTAACAAAATATTCGACGGCATTTTCGGGAAAAAGCTCTCGCAGCTCACTGGCTAGCTGCGCCGCAAGGGTTTTGTTGTGGGCAATGACGAGCGTCGGTCTTTGGAGTCGTTCAATCAACCATGCGGTTGTCGCACTCTTACCGGTTCCCGTGGCTCCCAGCAGGACAACGTCCCGCTCACCCGCCCGCACTCTTCGCTCGAGCTCGTCAATAGCCTTCGGCTGATCACCGCTGGGTTGGTAATCACTGATGACCTTGAATGGCTTTTGGCTCTGCTCCACCGTGCAAGCCTAAGAGAAACTCGCGAAGACCTCGTCGGCCTTTGCCAGCAGCTCGTCCATTGGACAGTTTGAATCAATCACAGTGTCTGCTCTGGCTTCTCGTTCATTATCTGAAGCCTGCGCTGCAATTCTTTGCATCGCATCCTCCTTGGACATCCCTCGAAGCGTCACTAACCTGTCGACGCGCACGCTTTGATCACAGCTGACCGTGACAATCCTTTCGAACTCAAGTATTGAATTTGTCTCTGCCAGCAGGGGAATCGTGTAGACAATTACGCCCTCAAGCCCCACTACACGCTCTGCCGCAAGTTCCTGAATTCTCGGATGCAGAATAGCCTCCAGATCTTTCCGGGACTCCTCGGATGCAAATGCGACTGAGGCAAGTGCACTCCTATTCAGCGAGCCATCTGTTTCAAGAACTTGATCACCAAAGCGATCCACAACGGCTGCCAGTCCCTCGGCTCCCGGCTCGACTACCTCTCGCGCTAACACATCAGCATCAATCTCGTGGGCACCAAGAGCAACCCAGCGGCTAGCGACAGTGGTCTTTCCAGAACCGATACCGCCAGTTAGTGCAATTAGCATCTTGCAAGGATAAAGCGAAACGGAGGGCCCTGTCGGACCCTCCGCCTCGTTAGTTGAATTTCTTTACTTGTCTTCTTTGAGCTGATCGCGCAGTGCTGCGAGGGACTCATCATCAGAAAGAGTGCCAGCGTCTTGTGCCTCACCTGAAGTGGCGCTTGGCTCTTCTGCTGGTGCCGCCTCGGGAAGAGCAGCAAGCTGCTCCCTGATGGCCTTTACCTGAGTCTTGTGAAGCTCCCAGCGCTTGTGAGACTCTGCATAGTCAGCCTCCCACTTGCCCTTGGCCTCCTCATAACCAGGCTTCCACTCGTTACTCTCAGGGTCGAAGCCCTCTGGGTAGCGG
>JBDQMQ010000004.1:0-20418 GCA_040262185.1 Aquiluna sp.
AGCAGGCTTTGAATGCGCTGAAAAGCCTGTTTTGGTCTTCTAGGCCCATCTCCTGGGTGAATACTGCTGTGCCGTTTGCGGCGGCCTACTACTTTGCCGGTGGCGATGTGGCAGCGGAGCTAATCGTTCTCAGCTTCTTCTTTCTAATCCCCTATAACTTCTTGATGTATGGGATAAACGATGTCTTTGACTACGAAAGTGACCTGAGAAACCCTCGTAAGGGCGGGATAGAGGGTGCACTTTTGGCCCCCGCACTTCACAGAACAACGCTGCTTTGGGCATTCGGGTTTTCGGCACCCTTTATTGGCTATGCAGTTTTTGTGAGCCTGGAAAACCTGCCAGCACTCTTGGTCTTGTTGTTTACAGTTTTCGCAGTAATCGCCTACTCGGTGAAGGGTCTGAGATTCAAAGAGATTCCGTTTCTAGACTCAGTTACGAGCTCCGTCCACTTCGTTGGGCCCATGCTCTTTGGCCTGCTTTTAGCTGGAGACAGTTTTGGTTCTACCCTGCAGCTTGCGACGCTGGCATTTTTCTTATGGGGGGCTGGCTCTCACGCCTTTGGAGCGGTGCAGGACATTAGGGCAGATAGAGCCGCTGGCATCGCCTCTGTTGCAACAAACCTAGGCGCTAGAAACACGGTCAGGATTGCAGTTGTCCTCTATCTGGTCGCAGCAGTTCTGCTCCTCGCACTGCCTGACAGATTCTGGCAGGCATCCTTTGCCGCCATCCCCTACCTCATAGTCGTGGGCTCGCAGCTTGGCATAACAGATGAAACCTGCGAAGAAGCCAACCGCGGCTGGAAACGGTTCTTGCTTCTTAACTTCCTTGCTGGCGCCTGGATTATGGCGCTACTGATCGGGCCCAGTTAGTCGCCACGAGATTAGGTAGCGTGGGTCAAACGAACCCGCACATCTTTTGCAGCTTCTTGGGCCGCTCGGTTTTCTGATTCGAAAGTGCTCGTGGCCCCTGGGACAGCTGCCGGTATAGCCGGCAACGCCGGAGGCCATCCCTTGCCAATTCACCTTTTCGAAGCGGTAGCCAATTTCCTTTGCCTTTGATTTCCAAACCTTGGAGTGGCCAGCGTCCTTGCCGACCAGCGCGTGGGCAATCTCGTGGAGTATGACCTGCTCAATTTCTTCGAGGGTGCAGTTATTCACCAGGTGTTTGCTAATTGTGATTCGCCTTGCGCGAAAGTCGCACTGGCCTGCCCTGCGGACCGCGCGGTCAAAGCCAAAGCTGTAGTTGATTAGCGAGTGCTCTGTGAAAAGCCGATTTGCCAGGTCAATGGTTTGAGACTGGATTGAAGACACTTCTAGCCCTCCAGCAGCGCTGCGATTCTGCTAACTGCCTCGCTGATTCTGGCCTTGCTGGTTGCAAAGTTGAAGCGAATGAAGCCGGCGTACTCTCCAGTGTGAGCATGGTCGCTGCCGGCAACAACACCCACCCGCGCCTCTCTCAAAATCTCGCCCTGCAAGTCCTCTACCCCGTATTCGCCAAGGTCCACCCATGCCAGGTAGGTGGCCTCCATCGCAAAAAGTTTCGCCTTTGGCAGGCTGCGGGAAACCTCATGCTGGAGATGTTCGAGGTTCTCCTGAATTTTCCGAACAGTTTGATCCAGCCAATTGCTGCCAGCCCTATACGAGGCGACCATGGCGTGCGCACCCAGGAGTGAAGCCCGCCAATTCATTGCCTCGGGTAGTTCACTCAATTGCTTTCTTGCAGCCTCGGACTGAGTGATTAGGAAGCCTGCCTTCAAACCCGCCGTGTTCCAGGCCTTGGAGCTCGAGGTGATTACGACTCCGGAATCTTCGGCCTCGGTGCCCAAGGAAAGGTAGGGAGTAAATGGCACCCAGCTAAGTGGCGCATGGATTTCATCAGCAATGACTAGGACCGAGTGCTTTTTTGCCAGCTTTGCAATGGCCGTAAGTTCTTGAGCGGTGTGCACTCGGCCCACTGGGTTTTGCGGTGAGCAGAGCAGGTACACCTTCACACCGTCCTGAAAGGCCGCTTCGATGGCGGTTAGGTCGAGTTTCCAGGTGTCGCCATCAAGAACTAACGGGGCGTCCACCGGCACTGCGCCAACCTCAGAGATCCACTTATAGAAAGCTGCGTAAACCGGTGAGTTCACCAACACCCTGTCCCCTGGCTTTGTCACCGAACGAAGAATCTCGACGGCAGCCACCCCGACATCAGTTGCAAGCTTGATTTGCTTGCCGTCAGCTCTCCAGCCCCATCGATCTAGGGCAAACGCTTCAAAAGCACCGGAGAGTTCGGGAAGAGGCCCGAGATAGCCAAGATCAGAGCGTTGGACCATCTCGCCGAGGGTGTCCCGAATCTCTGTTGCAACCTCAAAGTCCATCTCGGCAACGTGCATCGGTAACACGTCTGGGGGAAACCTCAGCCACTTGGAGGAAGACCGATTGGCAAAATTGCCAAAGCTGTCGGCTGGATTAGTCACAGTGCGATTATGCCCTTTTTCGCAATCAGAAGTTGTAGGTAAGGAGCATCAGCGCAATTGCAAGCATTACAACGCCAATAGCAATATCGAGGTATTTCCAAAAACTTGGCCTGGTCACAAAACGTGACAAGAGCTTCGCTCCAAAGCCGAGCGAGAAAAACCAAATCAACGACCCTGTCGCCGCACCAAACGCAAAGAGCCAGCGGTCCTCTCCGAACTGATTTCCGATTGAGCCCAGCAGCAAGACGGTGTCGATATAAACATGTGGGTTCAAATAGGTAAGTGCCGCGGCGGTTGTGAGAGCCGCGACTAAAGAGCCGGCCTTGGCGCCACCAGCCTCTAGAGCCTGAGGCCTCAATGCCCGCCTAAATGATGTGACTGCAAAATAAACGAGGTAGGCAGCTCCACCGAAGCGAAACACCTCAAGTAAGACCGGGAGCGACATGATCGCAACCCCAAGGCCCAGCATGCCTAGGACGATAAGGAGGGCGTCTGAAACTGCACAAAAGAGCACCACTGCCAGCACGTGCTGCCTGGTCAGCCCCTGACGCAGCACGAAGGCATTCTGAGCACCGATAGCAATAATCAGCGAGAGACCGGTGAGCAGCCCAGAGCCGATAGCAAGCACTTGTTTTGCCTTTCTCGGCGATAGTCTTTGAAGATGCTACCAATTGCAATTATTGAGAACATCAACCGGATTCCACAGGGCCAGCCAATCGACTTTCTTATTTGGCCCATCACCATTGCCGGCATCGCCGCACTGCTCTACTACGTAACCAAGGCAGCGCCCAAAGGCGAAGAAAAAAGGAATAGCGAAGACGAAAAGTGAATTGTCAATTTCATGAGCGTTGAAATTGGATCAAAAGCCCCTGAGTTCACTCTGAGCAATCAAGATAGTGAGCAGGTCTCCCTCAAAGAGCAAGAGGGCAAGGTAATCGTCTACTTCTACCCGGCAGCCTCAACCCCCGGCTGCACCACCCAAGCCTGCGACTTTCGAGACAACATCAACTCACTAAAGTCAGCCGGCTACACAGTCCTAGGCATCTCCCCGGATGCTCCGGCAAAGCTCAAGAAGTTCCAGGAAAAAGAGGGTCTCAACTTTGAGCTTCTCTCAGACCCCGATAATAAGGTCCAGATGGCCTATGGCGCATACGGCAAGAAGAGCATGTATGGCAAGGAATACATGGGAACCATCCGCTCGACTTTCGTACTCGAAGACGGCAAGGTCACTCACTCGTTCCTAAACGTAAAAGCCAAGGGACACATCGAGTTTCTCAGGGGAAAGCTGGGCCTCTAGCCTCTGAGTGGCAGCAGCACTCCAATAGCCATAAACACCGCACCGAAGGTGCGGTTGAAGTTCTTTCCGACCCGCGCAAGCCAAGGTGTGATCCTGTCTGCAAGAGCGGCGACCGTGAGCTCATAGAAGAACTCAATGATCAAAAACGTAGCCGCCATAATCACAAATTGAGCAAACAGCGATCGCTCGGGGTCGATGAACTGCGGCAAGAAAGCGACAAAGAACAGTATTCCCTTTGGGTTACTGAGTGCGGAAAAGAGTCCAGCCCGATAGAGCCCCGAACTACCTGAAACCTTGTTTCGCGTTAGTGCGAGCGCCGGAGAGCGCCAGACCTGAATCCCAAGAAATACAAGATAGGCCCCACCTAGCCACTTCAGAACGGTGAGCAATGAAGCCGATGCGGCAAGCAGTGCCCCAATTCCAAACATTGACATCGCGATCACGAGGAAAAACCCCGTCAGGCCACCAAGGATCGTCGCGATTGTCTTTTTTGTGCCAAAGAGCGCTCCATGGGTCAAGGCCAGCAGTCCATTCGGTCCCGGGGTCAACGAGAGCCCCAGGGCGGCGGCCGCATAGAGCAACCAGTTACTGAGCTCCACTTGCCCCCCTAGTAGCCAAGGCCGGGGTCGACGATGCCCACAGGCTCGCTGCCAGAGAGCCAGGCAGTCACGTTCTGTTCAAGGCGAAGCGCAAAGAGCCTGGTCACGATGGGCATGGTGTCTGCGGTGTGGGGAGTAATTAGAAGATTCTCGACACCCCACATCTCGTGGTCATCGGGGAGCGGCTCGGGATAGGTCACGTCGGTTGCGCAAGCTGCAATCTCACCGGAGTTGAGAGCTAGAACCAAATCCTCCTGATTTACGATTTCTCCTCTTGCCACGTTCACCAGATATGCATCTTTACGCAGCATCTTGAAGCGCTCTGCATCGAAGAGAAACCGGGTCTCCTGCGTCAGAGCACAGGCAAGAATCACAAACTGTGCTCTTGAGATGCACTCATCCAGCTCATCAAAGCCCACGACAGTCGAATACCTTGAATTGTCGAAAGATTCGCCGGGCCTTTTGCGAACCACCCTCACCCGCGATCGCATGGGGGCTAGCAGCTCCACAAGCTGCTGAGCAATACCGCCACCGCCAACAATTACCACCTCGGCATCGAAGAGGCTGTCGGCATGTTTTTTACCCCAGCTTTTCGCCCTAACTCGCTCGGGAATGATGCGTCCAAGAGCCATGCAGAGCATCAGAGCGTGCTCGGCAACTGGCTCTGAGTAGGAGCGCTTTGCCGATGTGAAGGTGATTTGAGGGCTGCCGGCAATGATTTGACTAAACGCATCCACCCCCGCGAAAGGAAGTTGGACGAAGCGAAGCTGCGGGTTGTCTTTCAGCATCGCCGCTAGTAGGTCTGGTCTTGCATAATCGGTCCAAACCAAAGCCTCGACATTCGGGCCCATCTTGGCAATTAGACCACCAGAAGTTTCGATTGCATCCACGTATGCATCAAACTGTCTTGGCTCAAGGCCAATGAGATTATTCTGCAAGTTTTGATCTCCAGTAGGTTCTGCCATCGATGCTTCTCGAGAGAAACTTGTAATCGACAAGCATCCGTCGGAGCATGACGTAGTCCTGGTGCCAAGCCATGACCCTGGCATTCACCTCGGCCTCGCTGAGCTTTTCCTCTAGCTCAAAGCTTTTGACCAAATGCTCGAGTATTTCAAGCCTGCGATCTTCTTTCACCGGTATCTGAGCAAGCTGGCCATGCTTGTTGAGAAAACGGTCGATACCCTTGTCCACAGCTAGATTCTGACAGAGAACCGGAGTTATTACGCAGTGGAGTTTGAAGTAATTGGAGAAGTGTTTGAGTGGCGCGGTCCTGCCCCTTTCTACTTCGTTGCTCTGCCAAAGGAGTATGCCCGGGAGATAGACGAGGTGAAGCAAGAGCTCACCTACGGCTGGGGAATGATTACTTGCAAGATTGTGGTCGGTGGACGCGAGTACAAAACCGCGATCACGCCTAAGGACGGCACCTATTACATTCCAATCAAAGACGAGATCCGCAAACGTCACTCCCTGGAAGTTGGTAAGCAGGTCGAGCTAATGCTTCTACTTGGCTTCTAGGCAGCTAGCCTGAAGGTCATGAGCAACTTCAGCATTACCGAAATTGGACCCCTGGATTCTTGGCGCGATCACTTCGGTGGTTTCGTTCCCGCCACCAACAAGCAGGGTCGAAGAGTAATAGACCATGAAATCAGCACTGAGGTGATTGGCTTCACCGCGACGGCATATGAGCCCGGCGAGGAAGCGGGCTATTGGCACAGCCACTCAGAACTGGAGGAGGTCTATGTCTTTCTCGAGGGCGAGGGGCAAATGGGTCTTGATGATGAGGTGGTCGACGTTCACCCCGGCACGGTGGTTCACGTCGGCACGGGAGTCATGAGGACATGGAGGTGCAAGCCAGACAGCCCAACTCAGCTTCGTTGGCTCTGCATTAGGGCAGGTGGTGGACCGCTCAAAGCCATTCCAGATGATGCCCACCCAATTCGCGACATACCGATGCCTTGGTGAATCGATAACAATAAAAACCACCGGTAGGAATTCGTCTCCACTGTTGCCTGTTGGCCTAGTCGAAACACGATCGACTAAACGGAGATAGAAAAAATGAAACCAGAAACCGCACTTGGCAAGCAGCTCCAGAACTTCAACAGAATTGCGGGTGTCTTTCACCTAGCCCAAGCCGTCGTGCTTTATCTCATTCTCAACGACGAGACCAAGATTCCTGTTATCACGCGGTTCTTCGATGAGACGCCCCAGGGGATTCAGCCTGTCAGCGAAACCCTGTTTGATTTCCCAATTGCCCTGATCGCTCCGATCTTCCTGCTGCTATCAGCCATTGCCCACCTTCTAATCTCCGCACCTTTCTACATTCAGCGCTACGAGCAAAACATTGCCAAGGGAATTAACCCCCCACGCTGGTGGGAGTACTCAATTAGCTCGTCGCTGATGTTGGTGGTCCTGTTGATGCTAGG
Source organism: Aquiluna sp. (assembly GCA_040262185.1). GTDB lineage: Bacteria > Actinomycetota > Actinomycetes > Actinomycetales > Microbacteriaceae > Aquiluna. The sequence continues at coordinate 6,778 of JBDQMQ010000004.1, forward strand.
TGGTCTAATCGAAGTTTCAACCGTCGTGTTTATCTTCACTCTGAACTTCATCATGAACCTGATGGGTCTAGTTATGGAGCGCTACAACCAGCTGACCGACAAGGTGAGCTGGCTACCGTTCAACATTGGAGTCGTCGCGGGCATCGTGCCTTGGATCATGGGTGCGATTTACTTCGTTGTTTCGACAGGGAACATCTCAGATGCAGTTCCGGCCTACGCCCAAATTGGCTTTTTGGCGACCTTTATCTTCTTCAACACCTTCGCAATCAACATGTTCTTGCAGTACAAGAAGGTTGGCCCGTGGAAGAACTACCCGTTTGGAGAGAAGGCCTACATCGTTCTCAGCCTCGTAGCTAAGTCGATTCTGGGTTGGGTAATCGTCCTTGGAACGATGGGCGTTTAGTTCCATCTTTTTTGGATTTGGGTCCGAGTAATCAAAGGCCCTGCGGGCGAGATTCTGAAGTACTAATTGGTACGCCCCCCGGGACTTGAACCCGGAACCCACTGATGAAGAGTCAGTATGCCTATGCCCCGCTTGCCTTGTAATGGCGGGCTTCTCTGTAGTTAGATTTTGCTTTCGTGCCCAATACGTGCCCAACGCAAAAGATTCCGGGTGTGAATAACTATCTGCAAGGCGTCGAATTGATGACTATCTTTTGCCCTTACGAATTGTGAATTGTGTGACGAATATTTGCCTTTGCACTCTCGGAACCTCGAAGGCCTTTGGATCTGGTGTTGCGCCTATTGCGACCTAGATCGCCTTCTTTCTAAAGCGCCGCCCCAACCCCGCGCAAGCCGCGCATTTTTCACGCGCCGTCCAAATTATTTGAGTTCCTTCGCTGAGTTATCTCTATGTCTGGGCTGAGGCCAAACTCGCCCTCAAAATCAATCAGCAGCTCTGCAAGCTGATGAGGTGCATCGATAGCAAGCTGCGAAACCCGAGATGCATAGATGCTCTTGGTGGTATCCATTCGGGTGTGACCTAGGGTTTCAGATACGGCCTCGATCCTGACCCCGCCTGAAAGTGCCAGCTGCGCCATGGTGTGCCGAAGATCATGAATCCTGATTTGCCTTAGGCCACTTGCTGCTAAGAACCTCTTGAACCGACTGTGAAAAGTACTGGGATAAACGGCAGTACCTGTGCTGGAAGTAAATACGAAAGTGCTCTGTTGCCAGTTAGGGCTCTCCAGCTGCCGAAGCTGTTGATACTCCCTGTGGCGCATAATTGCCTGGGCAACAGGCCAGGGAAGACCAACTGTGCGCTTTGAGGCCTGCGTCTTTGGGCTGTCTTTTTTCAGGACCACTACTGCCTGGCCAGAAGGCAATACTTTTCGCAGTTCCTTGAGGGTGCCGGTGATTGTTATCTCGCCTTTGTCGATGTCAACCTCATCCCAGCAAAGACCCAGGATTTCCCCGCGCCGCATGCCAGCAAAGTAATTGTTGCAAACCTAAAGCCCCGGTGTGAGAACCGGGGCTTTCTGGTTTAGCGACCTATAGAAGGTTCGGTACTGTCTCGGCTACGGCTGTTGGTGAGAAGCCCCACTTTTCAGCAATCTCGCCCAAAACGCCAGACTCACGAAGTGTGTCTAGGTTGTCGTTTATGGCTTCCTGCAGTCCTGGGTTGTTTAGGTTCACAGGGAAGTTCGTCTGCCCTGGCTTGGTGGTTGAGACAACGCGCGGATCTGGAGCAGGAACATTGAATACGGCACCCTCAACAGGTGTGTTCTTCAATGCGGCCTGTCCGGATGGGAAGGTGTCTACAACAACGCTGATGCGACCACTTGCAAGGTCAGCATAAAGAGCCTGAGTGGTCTCGTAGAGACTCAAGTCGTCTCCAAGAATGTTTTCCAGGTCCTCGTTCCATAGGAATCCAAGAGTTGAACCAACCTTGTTTCCGATCAGCCCCTCAACAGAGTCAACGCCACTTACGGAGATGAGTGTCAACTGGTCGATTATGACCGGGTTGCTCAACAAAACAATTTCCGCACGGGCGGCTGTGCGGTACCAGCTACCCAGTGTTGTGTCTGCGCGACCAGATTCAATCGCAGGAATCATTGCCGCACCCGTTCCAGGCTGCACCAAGACATCTAGGCACTCAAGCTCTGCGATGGCGTGAAGGATTTCACCTTCCGCGCCGCTGAGTGAATCGCCGTCAATTGCAGAAAACGGTGGGTACTCGTATGCGGCAACCGTTAGAAGTCCAGCCTCGACAGTAGTGAGGCCAGGGTGTGCAGGCACACATTCTTCGGTCGTTGCTTCTTCGGTGGCTGTTGCTGCGGCCTCAGTCGTCGCTTCGGGAGCGGCTTCAGTGGCGCACCCCGTCAAGACGAATGAAGAGACAGCTAGGAGCAGAACAAGTCTGCTGGCGTGCTTTGGCATGTGTTTCCTTTCGTTGCGTTGTTTGTCAATCGGAGTGTTCCGATTGAATCCGGTGTTGGTCTCCTCAGACATGTTTTGCTAGGCGTCTTTCTATAGATGTGACCAAGGCCGAAGCTGGGATTGTTATCGATGCGTAGACAGCAGCAGCTGCCAAGAAAACCGGTAGATAGTTGAAGGTTTTAGTTCCGAGGAAGTAAGCGGACTGCATCACCTCGCTGATCGTTATCACGTAGGCAAGAGAAGACAGCTGGAACATGATTATGGCTAGACCCATCAGCGGAGGGATCGCAATTCTCGCGGCTTGAGGCATGATAACGAAGCGGAAGCTGTCAACACCGCTTAGCCCAGCAGCGCTGGCCGCTTCTAACTGACCCCTTGGAACACTCTGGATACTGGAGCGAATGGTTTCGGTCGCGTAAGAGGCGGTTGACCAGGTGAAGGCAGCAACTGCTGCAACCATAGCGGAGGGCACTATGTCGATCTGCGGCAGGCCCTGGTAGAAAATGTAAAGAAGTACCAAAAGTGGAACACCGCGACCAATCTCGACAACACCGATGACTATCCAGTTCAGTGGCTTTGGCGCGATGTCAATCAGCAATGCAAACACTAACGCGAGCGGATATCCCAGGCCCAACGAAATTCCAGTCAGCTGCATGGCTGTGACCAGACCGGGGAGTAATTCGACTACGTAACCGAACCAGGTTTGTATATCCATTAGTTCACCACGTACTTCAGTCGACTCTTGGTGTCGGCTCTTCTGGCCCAGGCGCCGAGCGGGATGCTCAGCAGCAAATAAGCTGCGCCAACAATCGCGAATGCGGCTAGTCCCTGCCCAGTGCTTTGAGCCTGCTGGCCAGCCCTGAAGGTCATTTCGACAACACCGATGGTTGAGGCTAGAGCTGAATCCTTCATCAAGCCCATGCCGTAGGTAACCATGGATGGGCTCACCGTTCTAAAAATCTGCGGCGCAATAATTTTGGTTAGTAAATCAAAGCTTCCAAGCCCTAAGGCCCTGGAGGCCTCTATCTGACCGCGGTCAAGTGTTGCAAGCCCTCCCCGATAGATTTCGCCCAAATAAACAGACGCAATTATCCCGAAGGTGAAGATTGCCGCCTGCAGTGGCGTGAGCCTCAGTCCAACTTCGGCTAGGCCAAAAAAGACCACAAATAGCCACACCAATGGCGGCACGCTTCTGATGATTTCGACCCAAGCCCGGCCAATTCCTCGCACGATCATCAAAGGCGCAGTTCTGGCTCCCGCCACCACAACCCCTATAACCGCACCAATGGCAAAGCTGGACAGGGTTATAAACACCGTCCAAATCATGCCCTGAAGAATGTAGCCAATCATCAGCGACCCAAAACCGCGCTGAGGAACTGCTTCGTGCGAGGGTTCTCAGGCTCACGCATAACCTGCGCTGGTGGACCGCTTTCAACAATGCGACCATCAACCATCACGTAAACACGATCGCCAACTTCCTTGGCGAAGCCCATCTCATGAGTTACAACCATCATGGTCATTCCGTCATCTGCTAGTTCGCGCATGACCGCAAGAATTTCTGCGCCGACCTCTGGATCCAGTGCTGAGGTCGGTTCGTCAAAAAGCATCACCATTGGGTCAAGTGACAGCGATCGAGCAATTGCAACGCGCTGCTGCTGGCCACCGGAACATCTGCCGGGGTATTGATCAGCCTTGTCTTTCAAGCCAACTCGGTCCAAAAGCTCCATTGATCGCGCTCTTGCCTCGTCCTTATCTCGACCTAGGACTCGGCGCTGGGCCAGGGAAATGTTTTCAAGAACCGTCAGGTGCGGAAATAGATTGAAGGACTGGAACACCATCCCGGCATTGCGGCGCAGGGTGGAAAGCTCCTTCTTGCTGGCTTTTCTGTGGCCCTCACCAATCTCGATTTTAAAATCACCAATTGACAACACACCTGTTGTTGGGGTTTCTAGAAGGTTCATGCATCGCAGAAAAGTAGACTTTCCAGCGCCGGACGGACCAATGATTGAAATCACATCCCCTGAGTGAATGTCAATTGAAACATCATCCAGCACCCTATTGCCACCAAAGTCTTTGACTATATTTTTGGCGCTTAGGTAGGGCAGTTCGCTTTTTGTCATTTCTTGGCCTCCTCGCCATGTCGATGAGCAATTGCGGTCAGTTCGATTCTTTTCTCGCCCCTAAATCCCTGGACAAACAAAGTTGTTCTGGGTGGTAGCGGATACTGGCCAAAACGATTACGCCAGGCCTGGTCGTAGGCCTCAAAGTCTTCTTTCGCCGCAAGATAAACAGTTATTTGCAAAATCGCATCCAGCGAAGATCCGGCGCGAATTAGAGTCGCCTCCAGGTTGTCCAAGCAGACAACTGTTTGTTCGCTGATTGTCGCAGGCGTGGTGCCGTCTGACTTGACTGGTATTTGTCCGCACGGAAAGACCAAGTCGCCTAGCAAGGTTGCTGCCGGATATGAGCGCGGCTTGCCATCGGCGTGATCGAGGCGGGCTATTTTATTCATTCGGGAACCAAGAACTTCCAGGATAATTTTTTGAGAGCGGACCATTCAAATGGATCGACTACTACACCGGATCGAAGTGATTGCGCGATCGCTTCTTGTCTGGCCTGCAAAGAAAGAACTAGCTCGCCTGCTGGCATTACCTGCCTGGTAAGTGACCAGGTTTTTGGGCTAGAGCTTGAAGGATCACCGTGCTGATAAAGCGCCCCCTCGGTGACCGAATAGCCGACGGCGTTTTTAGAAGAACCTTTGGTCTGACTACCCCAAAAGAATGTCCCGGCGGACTCCTCTTCGATGTCCCAAAGCGCCGTAGCAAATTCTTTTGTGAGACCGGCGCTCTTGAAGTGAATTTCGCTGTTCGGTTTGCCCAGGGCAAGAGCGAACGCGAGCGGCGCAAACGTTGGGTATTTGGTCCCCTTGGCGTCGATGCGAACATTAGGTTCTGAAGCGGTCACCCTGGGTAATCTTCTAGCTCCCAAGAATCTGTTGCCATCTGACACAATCGCACCTATGCCGGCACCCCACAGCACCTGGGAAACCCCTGCGACTCGACCAGCAACCTGGGCTTGACCCCAGGTGTAACCAATAGCGCGCAGGGCGCGGTAGCTTTCCTCTTTGACCTCTCGCAAAGAGACCTTAGATTCTCTGGCTTCCGCAGTTTGTTGAGTCATTTACCAACGCCCTCCAGCTTGCTGGCGGGTTCAAAAACAGTTTCAAATAGAGTCATCCAGTTTTCACCAAGAACCCTAGTCAGCACCTCATCGGGCATGCCTCTGTCGGAGAGAGCGTTGGCAAGAGCAGGGAAGTCTTCTGGGGATTGGAACCAGGCGCTCCATTCGGGCCACTGAACATTTTGCTTTGGCTTCCAGCGACCGTCACGAAGAAAAGTAACGTAACTGGAATCCCAGTTTCTTGCCGAATCGCTTCCAATGGCTACGTGGTCTGGGCCCAACTGATCCACCAAACGAATCACCATGTCGCAAAAAGCTTCGCGGGTTGTTTCGGCGCCGCCAATTACATTCGGGTAGAGACACGCTCCCACCACTCCACCGCGATCAACAACAGCCTGCATTACCTCGTCTGGCTTGTTCCTCGGAGTGTCAGAAAACCACAGCGGGTTAGCGTGAGTGATCGACACTGGCTTGATGGAATGATGAATCGCGTCTAGCGAAGTGCGATTTCCCACGTGAGACAAATCAACGAGCATTCCAACTCGATTCATCTCCTCCACGATTCGACCACCAAACCTCGTAAGGCCTGAGTCATCTGGGTCATAGCAAGAGCCGCCAACGTAGTTTTGAATGTTGTAGGTCAATTGTGCGATTCGGACACCGAGTTTGTGGAAGATCTCAACCATCGAGTAGTCCTGCTCAAAGGGAGAAGTATTTTGAAATCCGAGGACTACCCCAACAACTCCATCGGCTGCTGCCTCGCGTATTTCACTCGCGCTAGTTACCAGTCGAGCAAGATCTGGAGAGTCGTTCTGAAGCACCAGCCAATCGCCAATGTTTCGAATGGTTTCTAGGGTGCCTTCCCAGACCGCGCAGGTTGCATTGATTCCGTGCACCCCGCCTCTTCGAACTTCCTCGAGAGTGTTCCGATCCCAGTTGCTGATCTGTAGTCCGTCAAAAACTAGATTCTTGGTCATGCGACATCCTCAGGCCTTGGAAGAAATAGCCAGTCGTCGACATCGACACCCTCTAGCACATCGCTAACCGTTGGTGCTCCGCTGTAAAGAGTCACTCTAAGCCAATCGGTTGACTGGGGATTGTAGTTCTCCATTCCGTAGGTTGCCAACTGGAATCTCTGAAGATCAAGCGGCAAGAAATCATCGGCCAGTGGGTTCACGTGCGCCTCGGTGTAAACCAAACCTTCAACCGATTGGATTCTTTCGATGATTCCCCAGTGTTGTGGGTGGAGTGACAGAAACTCTCCGGTTGAAGTTTCTATTGGTGCAGCCCCAAGGTCCTTCATTAAGGAAACTACTTCCTTGGCAACGCCAACCGGGTGCTCAGTAATAAGACCCTTGTCCTTGCCGCGAAAACCGCGGCGAGGCTCCTGGTTATTTCTTGAATAGAACCAGAATCTTGAGGTTTGGCCTGGAGCACTGAAATCAAAGTTGTTAGCCCAGGCGTATTGATTTTTGATTATCTGAATCAAATCCCCAACCGCCATTGCTGGGTTCAGCTGCGTCCTATCAACGCAAAGCAACAGTGACTCAATGTCCGCATCCAGCGAGGAGTCGATTTCGACCAAGACCGAATCAACGATCTGGCGGACTTCGGTGGAGCGCTCTGCCGAAAGTTCGCTAAGCGCCCTAGCCGGGTGAGAAATCTTTTGGCCACTCATTTCACCACTTGCCTGATACTGCCTTGCCCAATCAACTATTTCGGTGAGCAAATCGGCCAGAACTGGACCCGATGGGTATGGCTCGGTGGTGAAAGACTTTTTCTGCGAGAAATAAAGCTTGGAGCGCTCGAGCAAACTGCAGACTCGGGCCCACTGTTCAGAATCAGGGCTCCACTTTTGGCTGTGGGCGTGTGCCATTGGTAATTCGCGCAGGGCCACCCAAGCGTCCAGAACCTGAGGGTGACGAATCACGTACGGCACCATGCCTAGCCCGGTTGCGTTTCCCAGACCCAAAAACCTTCGCCATGCTCGAGCCAATGGCACTGCAGTTTCGGACTTACTTTTGGCGCAATGCTCTGCTAAATCAGCGGAAAACTCTCTTAACAACCAGGCCGCAAGCATCTGGGCCCGATAGGGAACTCTGAGCGGGCTGCTTGAACCAATTCCTTCAAAATCACGAAGGCCCCATTTGCCATTGCCGTAAAAGGCCGTGCTGCGCAAAATGTAGGCCGCGTCACTAACCTGGCCAGCTTCGGGTTGCAGCCCGCTGGCTAGTCGGTCAGAGACATAATCGAAAAAGCGTTGGCTACGGTTGGCTCTTGCCCAAATGAGAGTCATCTCGTCCGCGCGACCATCTTCTTGTTTGGTGACGTGGTTTCTAAGAATCTCAAGCCGTTCCGGGCTAACCTCACCCTCAACCAAGGCCGAGGTAACATCCCAGTCCTGGGCAATAACTCGGTCTGTTCTCATTTCCTCATCGATAACCTGCGAGAACACAACAAGCTCGGCGATGTGCTGACCAAGCTCAACTCGGATAATTGCGTGGCCTCTGCCTTGTCCATCTATTTCCCAGACGCGCTTGGAGATCTTCCAGCCCTCTTGGGAGGCATGCCTAACTAGAGCCCGAGAAAAACTGTGACGTGTTTGCCTCGCTGTTCCAAGCTCATGAGGATCCATCGCTAACTCGGGGCTCCGAGCGCTCGACTTGAGTGAAGCAATTTTGGATGAGTGCGTAATGCTCATGAGAGCCTCCTGGGAGCAACTCGTCGGTAGACGCTCTTTGTAATAGTGAAAAACTCTGCAACGCTCTCGGCGTTCTGCTCCCTTGGGCCTGGGAAGGTTGAACCCTTGAGGCCTCCAAATGGAACGTGCAGTTCAGACCCGGTATTTGGCGCATTAATCTTTATTAAGCCGGCGATAAGCCCGGTTGTCGCAAGTTGGATGTCCGCATCACTCGCGGAAAAGATAGAGGCGGTTAATCCAAATTCGGTGGCGTTGGCCATCTCTATTGCCTCTTCAATGCTGGCAACATTCATCACTGTGGTGATTGGTCCGAAGACTTCTTCTTTGCAAGTGCGAAGTGTCATGTCGCCCTCGAGCACAGTAGGCGCAACATAGAAGCCCGATCCTGCTGGAAGCGTTGCTTGAGCAATGATTTTCCCGCCCTGTGCAACTGCATCTGAGACAGCAGCTTCAATCTCGTTCTTGGCAGAAGCGGAGATCACCGGTCCGGTTGTTATTCCTGCTTTCCCACCTGGGCCGACAACAAGTGCCTCAACTTCGATCTTTAGTGCAGCAACAAATCTTTCATGCGCATCACCGACGGTGATGATTCTTCTGGTGGCAGTGCACTTCTGACCGGATCCCGACATAGCTCCGACAGTTAGCTGCTGAGCCGCGAAGACCGGATCCACATCTGGCATAACAATCGCTGCGTTGTGGCCACCTAGTTCAAGCTGGACTTTGACGCCGCGAGCGGTGGCTGCCTCAGCGATTATTTTGCCCACTGGAACCGACCCAGTGAATGACAGCGCCCTCACATGCGGGCTCTGCACCATTGCAGAGGCCACTGTTCCAGATGCCAAAATCAAATTGAGGACGCCCGCTGGCACTCCAGCATCATGGAACAGCTTTGCAAACGCGTGGCTGATTGCAGGAATGTCACTGGCTGGCTTCCAGACAACGGTGTTTCCCCACAAGAGAGCCGGTGCAATCTTCCAGGAGGGGATTTGAGTTGGAAAATTCCATGGGGTAATTACCCCAACAACACCGATTGCTTCTCGAACCTGTTCGATGTGCTCGCCGGGAAAAGACGACGGGTAGGTTTTGCCAATTGGGTTTCTTGAACTGGAGGCGTGATACCGAATAGTCTCTGCCGAGCCATCGATTTCTCCGAGGGCCTCCGGGTAGGTCTTCCCCTGCTCTTGTGTCATCAGTGACGCAAGTTCCTCACGACGCTCGATCATTAGATCCGCGACTTCGCGAAGGATTGAACCGCGCTTAATGATTCCAGTGGCTTCCCAGGAATGCTGCGCCGTAACTGCGGCTGAGACAGCATCATCAACATCTGCCTGGCTGCACTGTGGAAAGCTTGCTACAACCTCACTCGGGCTTGCCGGGTTTAGGCTTTCGACCAAATTACCCCGGCCCACACGCCAGTTGCCACCAATTAGATTCTTTGGAATTTGCTCTTCGTTAGAACTGATTGCTGACAATTAAGCCTCCACTACGGTGTGTTTAGCCAAAATTACCTCACAGCATTGTGAATAACTATGGCAATATAGGAATGTTATTCAGAAGCAATTATGATAATTAGCATGAACATTAAGTCATTGGTTGCGTTTGTTGAGGTAGCCGAACAGGCCCACTTCGGGCGCGCATCTCAAAACCTAGGGATCACCCAGTCTGGACTTTCCCAAATAATCAAAAAACTTGAACAAGCTTGCGGAGCCAAACTCATAGCCCGCACGACTAGAACAGTGTCGCTAACCGACGTTGGCGAAGTCTTTTTGGAGCACACTCGGGAGCTTCTGCTTGCGCACAAACTATTCAATGAGCGGGTCGGCAAAGTAATCCAAGGTGACGCAGGAACCGTGCGCTTAGGGTTCGTAGCGTCAGCAGCCCTTGGCATCCTGCCGGAACTCTCCGCCGAGTTACATAGACGTGCCCCGGGAGTGAAACTGTCTCTCGTCGAACTTACATCCGAGGAGCAGCTGCCTAGATTACGCGCAGGAGAAATTGACGTGGGCGTTCTTCGAGAAATCAGCCAATCGCAAGAACTCGAAATGACCTTGCTTGCCTCCGAGCCATTGCTGTTGGCGGTTCCGAAAACACATTCGCTCGCATCTCAAACGATCGTGACGCTCGATGCTCTCAAGTTTGAGGGTTTCATAATGTTCCCCAGAACAAAGGTTTCACACCTTCACGATCACATACATCGTCTGTGCAATTCGGTGGGCTTTAAACCCAACATTGTCGAGGAGGCTGTGCAGTTTGCGACAATTTTAGGACTGGTCTCGAGCAATGCCGGAGTAGCGATTGTGCCCCGCAGCCTAACGGCCATTCAATTGCCGAATGTCAGGTTTTTAGAGATCGACCACAAAGACGCCTTCTCGAGAATTTACCTGGCCACTAGAATTCAAGAAAAATCGTCCCCGGCTGCAAAAAAAATGATTGAGATCGCCACTAATTTCGCTTCTGGCCTAGAGAGCTGAACTGTTGCGACAGCAACTAAAAACCCACAATCGGGTAATGAAAAAATCCCTTGAAATACAAGGGAAAGAGGGGGTTTTTATTGGTACGCCCCCCGGGACTTGAACCCGGAACCCACTGATTAAGAGTCAGTTGCTCTGCCAATTGAGCTAGAGGCGCATCAGCGCAAAAGCTTACCACCCATACAGTGCGGCCTGCCAAGCAATTGGCAGGCTCGCTTTCGGCGAAATCTCAGAAACTGACGCTCGGGACGAATTAGTCTTTTCGCATGTTGGAAGATGTTCGGGGCTCTGGTGCAGGCGAGCAATTGCTGCCTGGCGAGGCCGCGCCTGAGCTCAGTCTTCTCAATCAGAATGGGGAGTTAGTGCCGGGAGAACAGCTCTTCTCCAGAAATACAGTTCTCTACTTCTTCCCCTCAGCCGGGACTCCAGGTTGCACTAAGGAGGCTGCGGATTTCCAGGATCATGTTGCGGAGTTTGATAGCCACGGCTACCAAGTAGTTGGGGTTTCGCCAGACTCTGTTGAGCGCCTCAAGGGTTTTGAGGATTCCCACGAGCTCACCTTCACGCTGCTCTCTGATCCAGACCTGGTTGCCCACAAGGCCTTTGGGGCATTTGGCGATAAGACAATTTTCGGCAGGCTCTACAGGGGAGTCTTGCGCTCCACGATTGTGATTGAGGCCGGCGGGCAAGTGAAAGAGGCGATGTATAACGTGAGGGCCACCGGCCACATCCCGAAGCTGCTAAGGCTGATCAGTCAGTAGCGCTGTGAAAGAGGCTGCGGATTCCGCCTCCGAATAGCAGCACAAACCCAAGCGCCGACGAGGCAAGCAGTGAAATACCGATCAAAGGCTCGGCAAACTCACCTGAAAAGGATGCTGTCCCAATAGCGGCACCCAGTAGCTGCAACATAAGGGCAGGCGTGTGAGCCCAACGCCTAAGTTGCCAAAGACCCACGGCTACGTTTGTTGACCAAATGGCAGCACCTAGAATCAAACCAATCAAAAACAGTGAGCTGGTGATGGAAGTCACTGAACCTGCCACAAAGGCCAAGATTGCCTGAACTCCCAAGGCCCATAGCACCAGAGCTTGCATGGACACAATAGCTATCGCTATAAGCAAACGCAGGGGCCTCCCAGCAGATTGGGTATTGATTTCTCGGCCTCCCTGTGAAACGATTTTGGGGTTGTCAGTAGGACTTTACCTGCAAATCAAGACACCATTGACCTTAGGAATAACAGAAAACTATGGATATGACCTGGCTAAATCAGGCCCGATGCCTCAACGAAGACCCCGAGCTCTTTTTCCCAGTTGGGAACACAGGACCGGCCTTAGAGCAAATCGAGCAAGCCAAGTCAATCTGCCGTCAATGTGATGTCTCCGCTCAGTGCCTTGAGTACGCGATCAAAGAGAATCAGGACACCGGTGTTTGGGGTGGCCTGAGCGAGGATGAGCGTCGTTCGCTCAAGCGCCGCTACGCTCGTGCCCGTCGCGCAGGCTAAATAGGTATCTCCACCGAAACCTTGGTGCCGCCTCGAATTGGCGAGGTCCAGGCAATCTTTCCCCTTAGCTCGGATTCAACCAGAGTTCTTACTATCTGAGTGCCAAGACCAGAGCCAATCTTGCCCTCCGCAAGCCCCGCACCGTTATCAGTTACCTCAACCCTGAGCAAATGATTGTCCCGCTCAGCCTCAACGCTGATTTCTCCTGAGGCGTCGGCAAGTCCGTGCTGCACGGCATTTGCGACCAGCTCCGTGAGCACGAGAGCCAGTGTGGTTGCGCGCTCGGTAGTTAGTTCACCAAAACTCCCGGCAAAGTTAGTCTTCACCTTGCTGTGAAAGCCGCTCGCAATCTCGGGAATCAGCTGCAAGATTCGGTCAAAGATCTGATCGAAGGAGATCTCTTGATCAATTCCCTCGGACAGAACATCATGCACAACCGCAATTGAGGTAACTCTTCTCATTGCTTGAGCAAGAGAGTCCTTGACCTCTTCTGACTTTGACTGACGAGATTGAATCCGGAGCAGGCTAGCAACGGTCTGCAGGTTGTTCTTGACACGATGGTGGATCTCCCGAATCGTCAGATCCTTGGTTAGTAGCTCGCGCTCCCTAACTCGGAGTTCGGTGACATCGCGACAGAGAATTGCCGCTCCACTGCGCTCACCTGATGCAGTAATTGGGATAGACCTAACCGACAGCACCATGGACTCAAACTCGATGTCGGTCTTCCAAGCACCTTTGCCTGTAAGCACCAGCGGCAGTCCCTCATCCACAATGCCAGAGTGGGGGCTGAGTCCCTTGACCGAATCCGAAAACAGCCTCCCCTCGAGCTCACCCTCGAGGCCGGATCGGTTAAACATCGAGAGCGCATTTGGTGAGGCGAAGAGCACCCTTCCGCTTTTATCGAGCCTGATCAGTCCATCGGTGGCACGAGGGGCTCCCCTGCGCGAATCAGTTCCCGCATCGGGAATTGGAAACTCGCCAGCGCTCACCATCTCAAGTAGCTGCTCGGCACAGGCCACGAAGTTCAATTGGAGCTTGTTTGGATATCGAGACTCACCAAGGTTGGTATGGCGAGTGATGACAGCCACTGGCTTGGATTTGGAAGTCTTCTTCGGCTCAAATACTGGGTAAGCCGAGAGTCTGCTGGCGGTGCCGCTGTACTCGGAGACCTCACTAGCAAGCACAGGCCTACCTGTCTCCCACGCCTCATCGATGGCTTTGCGCCAGTCAGTTCTGGCTGCGGTTCCGGTGATGTCGCGATAGAAGAGCGTTGCCGCTGTCGAGGGTCGGGCATGTGCGTAGACGTGGAGCTTGGTTCTTTTTGGAACCCAGAGCACAAGATCCGAAAAAGCAGCATCAGCAATCAACTGCCAGTCCGCCATGAGCGTTCTAATCCAGGGAAGTCCTTGGA
>JBDQMQ010000005.1:0-16389 GCA_040262185.1 Aquiluna sp.
CCGACCAGGAACTTGCTGCCCAAGATGGCGGCCTGCAAATCGTTATCAAACCCTCTGATGCCGCTATGGAGAACATGGGTGAGTTCGTAACCAACATGCATAGAGAGTCTGGTCTTCTCGACGAAATCCCCGCTGGCGAAAGCGCTGAGGCGGCGGAGAAGAAGGTCATGGAATATCTCAAGCAGTGGATTGCTGAGCCAAGAACAGCGCCACTAGCCGGAAACTCCATCGGGACCGACAGGATGTTCCTAAACCGCTACATGCCAAAGCTCGATTCATTCCTGCACTACAGAAACATCGATGTGAGTTCAATCAAGGAGCTCACCAGGCGCTGGTATCCGAGGGTCTACTTTCAGCTACCAAAGAAAAATGGCGGCCACAGAGCCCTCGCGGACATCAAAGAATCTATTCAGGAGCTTCGCTACTATCGCAGGACCGTAATGGTTGAGCAGCCTGGGCCGGATTCGGAAGCTGCTAAGAAAGTGGCTGATTCTCTGGACGCTGATACAATCTAAGCGCTCTGGGTTAGCCCAGACATGGTGGGTATAGCTCAGTCGGTAGAGCGCCTGGTTGTGGTCCAGGAGGCCGCGGGTTCAAGTCCCGTTACTCACCCCAGTTAGCTCCCAGCACGCTCCAAAATCAATTCTCGAACTCGCGCTGCATCAACCTGGCCTCCCATGGCCTTCATCACCGCACCAATGACAGCTCCAGCAGCCTGAACCTTGCCCTCGCGAATCTTCTCTAAGACGTCGGGCTGCTGCCGCAATGCCTCATCTATGGCAGTGATTAGCGCGCCCTCGTCGGTCACAACCTTTAGCCCACGCTTCTCAATAACCTGCTCTGGCGTGCCCTCGCCCGCGATGACACCTGCCACAACCTCTCTCGCCATGCGGTCAGTGAGGTCGCCAGCATCGATTAGCTTCTGAATGGTTGCAACCTGTTCAGGGGAAATAGCCAGCTCGCTAGTGCTGAGCTCCATGGCATTTGCTTGCCTGGATAACTCTCCGGTCCACCACTTCCTGGCGGCCTGAGGGGAAGTTCCGGCAGCAACCGTTGCCTCAACAAGGTCGAGTAGGTCGCCGTTTACAACGTCCCTAAATTCAAGCTCGCTAAAACCCCAGTCCTTGGCTAGGCGCTTGCGGCGCTGCTGCGGGTTTTCTGGGAGAGACTCACGAATTTCTTCGATCCAGCTACTCGCCGGTTGGACAGGAACAAGGTCTGGTTCGGGGAAGTAGCGGTAGTCATCGGCATCGGACTTGGGTCTACCAGCTGAGGTGTAGCCGCGGTCCTCGTGCCAGTGACGAGTCTCTTGAGTGATGCTGCCGCCGCCGGCAAGGATGTGGGCCTGACGCTGGATCTCATAGCGAACTGCGTTTTCCACGCTTCTGATCGAGTTGACGTTCTTGGTCTCGGTCCTGGTACCGAGCTTCTCTTGCCCTTTAGGTCGCATAGAAACGTTGGCATCGCAGCGGACGTTTCCTCTTTCCATCTTGGCGTCAGAGACATCCATGGCCTTCACAATGTCGCGAATATTCCTGACATAGGCAGCTGCCAGCTCGGGGGCATTTGAGCCAGCGCCAAAGACGGGCTTGGTCACGATCTCAACCAGCGGAACTCCGGCACGGTTGAAGTCCACCAAAGAGTATTCCGCGCCCTGAATGCGGCCGGTAGCGCCGCCGACGTGGGTCAGCTTGCCGGCGTCCTCTTCCATATGGGCGCGCTCGATGAGTACCTCGAACACTTGACCGTCTGAGATCTCGACATCGAGTTTGCCCTCAAAGGCAATTGGCTCGTCATACTGCGAGGTCTGGAAGTTCTTGGCCAAATCTGGATAGAAATAGTTCTTTCTTGCAAAGCGGCCATTTGGGGCAATTTCGCAGCCGAGTGCTAACCCAATGGCAATCGAAGATTCAACCGCCTTTTTATTCACAGCTGGCAGCGCTCCGGGAAGTCCCAGGCATATGGGGCAGACATTGGTGTTCGGCTCGCTACCGAAGACATTCGCACAACCGCAGAACATCTTGCTCTTGGTGTTTAGTTCGACGTGGACCTCGAGGCCAATGACAACCTCAAATCTTTCAATGGCTTCTTTAAAATCCATTAGCGGTTCTTTAGCCACGGTTCGCCTCCAATCCTGGCGCCTGTGCGATTAGTGGCGCTCCCCACTGCGCCACATAAAGGGCCTCAATAAGCGATGCGACCTGATACATCCGAGCATCTTGCCTGGCTGGCGCAAGGATCTGCACACCCGACGGCAAGCCATCCTCCTCTGCCAAACCATTGGGCACTGACATGCCAGGAATGCCCGCAAGGTTCGCGGGAATGGTTGCTATGTCGTTTAGGTACATTGCCAGCGGGTCGTTCACCTTCTCGCCAATCTTGAAGGCGGTGGTGGGTGCAGTTGGCGTTAGCAAAACATCAACCTGGCTGAAGGCCTTATCAAGATCTTGCTGAATAAGCGTTCTTACCTTCTGAGCCGAACCGTAGTAGGCGTCGTAGTAGCCAGATGAGAGTGCGTAGGTGCCAAGGATGATTCTGCGCTTAACCTCTGGACCAAAGCCAGCCTCCCTCGTTGCAGCCATAACGCGCTCAATCGTTGGGTTCCCCTCTGGGGCCACTCTCAGCCCAAAGCGCACCGAGTCAAATCTTGCGAGGTTGCTTGATGCCTCGGCTGGAAGGATCAGGTAGTAGGCAGCAACGGAGTACTCGAAGCTTGGGCAGTCAACCTCAACTACCTCAACACCCTCAGCCGTGAGCTTTGCGATGGTGTCGTCAAAGCACTTTTTAACACCAGCCTGGAAACCATCCGAGCTGAGCTGCTTCACAACTCCGACCTTGAGACCCTTGAAATCCGCAGTCTTGACCGCAGCTGCCATCGAACCCAGAGATTCAGGTAGTGAGGTCGAGTCGTGAGGGTCATAACCTGCAATGACATCCTGTAAAAGTGCTGCGTCCAAAACAGTGTTGGTCACAGGACCTACCTGATCTAGCGAACTGGCAAGAGCAATCAGGCCATAGCGAGAGACTGTTCCGTAGGTGGGCTTTGCCCCAACCGATCCCGTGACAGCAGCTGGGAACCTAATCGACCCCCCGGTGTCGCTACCAACGGCGAGCGGTGCAAGGTGTCCCGAAACGGCGGAGGAAGACCCTCCCCCGCTGCCGCCTGGAATCCTTTCAAGGTCCCAGGGGTTTCTCGAGGGGCCATAGGCGGAGTATTCGGTGGACGAGCCCATTGCAAACTCATCCATGTTGGTCTTGCCAAGTATTGGTAGCCCTGCTGCTCGTATTCTCTTGACCACGGTCGAGTCATACTGCGGGACCCAACCCTCAAGAATCTTGGAGCCGGCTGTTGTGGGGGCATCGGTTGTGGTGAGGTTGTCTTTCACCGCAATAGGAACTCCGTGGAGGGCTGAGTTGCGCTTACCAGCTGCAAGTTCACCATCGGCCGCCCTAGCGGCTGCAAGGGCTGTCTCCCGGTTTAGGTGAAGGTAGCTGAGGGTTAGATGGTTCAGGCTTTCTGAGCGGTCAAAAAAAGCCTCAGTGGCCTCAACCGAAGAAATCTCTTTTGACTCAATGAGCTGGGCAAGCTCACTCGCGGATTTGGTGATTAGCTCGCTCAAGGTTTAGTCCTCGTCCAAAATTGCGGCTACTTTGAAACGACCCTCAGCGCTGTCCGCCGCTCCAGAAAGAGCCTGTTCCTGCGTCAGGGATTCAGCGACCTCATCCTCGCGAAATACGTTGCTCATGGGGATGGGGTGACTGGTTGGCACAACATCACCGCTCACTGCCTTGTTTACGGTGGCAACCGAGTCAACGATGACACCAAGCTCTCCCGCTAGCTTCTCGACCTCATCATCGGTCACCAGGATTCGAGAGAGCGATGCGAGGTGGCGGACAAGATCAGGAGTGATTTCGGACATGGCCGTGCTCAATTCTTAATTTTTGCGTTGTCAAAACACCAAGTCTAGTTTGTGACGGACGCCAACCTGGCAACAAAGGCGCTCTCATCGATAACCTCAACGCCGAGCTCCTCTGCCTTCTGAAGCTTTGACCCGGCACCCGGTCCAGCGACCACGAAGGCGGTCTTTTTGGAAACCGAGCTCGCGGCTTTACCGCCCAATTCGATGATCTTTGCCTCCGCCTCGTCCCGAGTCATCTGGCTAAGTGTTCCAGTTACAACTATCGACATGCCACTGAATGGCCCCTCGGCGCTTTTGGAACCTGGTCCCTGGTGGCCGGGAATGGAGAGCACCACACCGGCCTTGCCCCAGCGCGCGACTATTTCTTTGTGCCAATCCTCTTCCCACCACTGCTTTATTGAAGCTGCAAGCGTTGGCCCCACGCCCTCAACGACCGCTAGCTCATCTTCGGTCGCGGCAAAGATTGCCTCCAGCGAGCCGAAATGGTTACAAAGTGCCCGAGCTGCAACCGGTCCAACATGGCGGATGGAGAGCGAGACAAGTATTCTCCAAAGGTCTCTGTTCTTAGCTTCCTCAAGGTTTGCAAGTAGCTTTAGAGCAACCTCACCGGGTTCGCCGTCTTTTTTGCGGAAGAAGTCGGTGACCTTGGGGTTTCCCTCGCCGTCGTGCTTTGGGAGTCCCGTATCGGGGTCGAGCACATAGCTTCGTATTGGAAGCAGTTGCTCAATTGTCAGACTAAAAAGGTCGGCCTCGGAACGAAGTGGAGGCTCTTTGGGCTCTAGGGGCTGAGTCAGGGCAGCTGCACTTACATAACCCAGGGCTTCGATGTCCATTGCTGAGCGCGAACCTATGTAGGCGATACGCTCCCTAAGTTGAGCCGGACAGCTCCGGGCATTCGGGCAACGAAGATCTACGTCACCTTCACTTGCGGGAGCTAACTCTGCTGCGCACTCCGGACACTTGGTGGGCATTTGGAACTTAGTTTCAGAGCCTGTTCTAAGGGCTGTTACCGGGCCCAAGATCTCCGGAATGACATCGCCAGCCTTTCTCAAGACGACGGTATCTCCGATTAATACGCCTTTAGAGTGAACCTGGTCCTGGTTGTGAAGGGTTGCAAACTCAACCTCACTGCCAGCAACCCGGACCGGCTCCAATACTGCAAATGGTGTGGCCCGTCCGGTTCGGCCGATCGAAACCCGGATATCTAGAAGCTTGGTGTTGACCTGCTCCGGTGGGTACTTATAGGCAATTGCCCAGCGCGGAGCTCTGGATGTTCTACCGAGTTCACCCTGGCGCGAAAGATCATCAACCTTGATTACCACACCATCGATTTCATGCTCAATTGAGTGCCGGTCACCCTCGAGCTTTTCTACGTACTCGCTGGCCTCTTTCGCATCTGCGGCAACTTTGTAGCGCTTGGTGGTTGGAAGACCCCACGAGCTAAGCAGCTCATAGACCTCGCTCTGCGAGGAAAGACTTGACTGCCATGCTCCAAAGCCGTGCACAAGCATCTGAAGGGGCCTCGAGGCCGTGATCTGGGGGTCTTTCTGCCTGAGTGAACCAGAGGCTGAGTTTCGGGGGTTAGCGAATGGTTTCCCACCTGCGGCCACAATGCCCTCATTTAGCTTTACAAAGTCAGCGAGAGGGAAAAACACCTCTCCTCTGATCTCAATTTGTTCGGGGTGATCGGAGCCCGAGAGTGCATGGGGAACCGACCCAATAGTCATGACATTGGCTGTCACATCTTCGCCAACCTCGCCATCGCCGCGGGTTGCAGCTGAGACCAGCTTTCCGCTTTTGTAGGTAAGAGAGACGGCAAGACCATCAATCTTTGGTTCGCAAAGGTATGGACCACCTCCAACCCTCTGGTCCCATGCCAACAGCTCCTCAAGTGAGAACGCGTTATCTAGAGACAGCATCGGCTCTAGGTGGCGATGCGGGGCAAAGAGGCTGCTTGCCGCTCCCCCTACCTTCTCGGTTGGTGAGTCGAGAATTAGCTCAGGGTTTTCTTGCTCGAGTGCTCGAAGTTCTTGTTCTAGAGCGTCGTATTCGCTGTCTGAAACGAGAGATTCGTTTTCTAGGTAGTAGGCGTTGCGATAGCGCTCTATGAGAGCCCTTAGCTCCTGAGCGCGCTCAGCCTTAGACAACTGCGGCTTCCGCGCTTACGGTTTGGTCAATCGTGGTCTGGCCCAAAACTCTGGTTCCCAGGTAGATAACTGCCGTTTGACCTGGGGCAACGCCGTAGAGGGGCTCCTTGAGCTTTATAACCAGCTCTCCCTCAACAACGGCTGCTTGCGCTGGCACCGTATCGCCGTGGGCCCGCACCTGAACCTCGCAGTCAAAGAACTCCTCGGGGCTCTTAGGTGCCCTGCCGCACCATGAATAGCGCTCACCTGATAGCTGCGTTATTTGCAGGGCTGCCTCGGGGCCAACAACAACCTCTGCGGTCTTTGGACGAATCTCAAGCACATACCTGGGCTTGCCATCTGCTGCAGGCCTTCCAAGCCTTAGGCCCTTGCGCTGGCCGATCGTGAACCCGACGTGACCGTCGTGCTCCCCGAGCTCGGTGCCCTGCTGGTCAACTATCTTGCCCGGGCTCGATGGAACGAAGTCTCTGAGCCACTCTCTGGTGTCGCCCTCTGGGATAAAGCAGATGTCATAGCTATCTGGCTTGTTGGCGACGGTTAGGTCCCTATCCGCGGCCTCCTTGCGAACCAGGTCCTTTGAGGCAGTTGCTCCAAGCGGAAACAGCGCGTGAGAAAGCTGCTCTTGGGTTAGGACTCCAAGGACATAGCTCTGATCCTTTGCCATGGCCAGTGACCTGTGAAGTTCTAGGTTGCCGTCATCGTCTTTGATGATGCTCGCGTAGTGGCCAGTACCAACAGCATCAAAACCGAGTGCCAGTGCCCGCTCAAGTAGCGCTGCAAATTTGATCCGTTCATTGCAGCGCATGCAGGGGTTGGGGGTTCTCCCGGCCTGGTATTCAGCCACAAAGTCGTCGACCACATCGATCTTGAACCGCTCTGAAAAGTCCCAAACATAAAAAGGAATGCCGAGTTTCTTTGCAGCTCGCTGGGCATCCATCGAGTCCTCGATGGTGCAGCATCCTCTGGAGCCGGTGCGGAGAGTTCCTGGCATCCTCGAAAGCGCTAGGTGGACCCCAACAACCTCATGGCCTTCGTCAACTAGGCGCGCAGCAGCAACGGCGGAGTCAACTCCGCCACTCATGGCCGCTAAAACCTTCACCCGATAAGTCTAATTTGCGCTCTGGGTGCTCTGCGAAGCCACCAGCGCTCCTGGGTGAATCTTGATGATTGCCTCGATAAAGCGCTCGACATCAGGTTTTGTGGTGGTGTGGCCAAGGGTAATCCTCAGGCAAGCTGAGGCCAGCTCTTCGGAGTGACCCATCGCAACCAGAACGTGAGAGGCTCCCAGGACTCCCGCCTGACAGGCACTGCCAGCCGAGACGCTGACTCCCTCTTGGTCGAGAAGAAAGAGCAGGTTGTCGCTTTGGGTTCCAGGGAAAATAAGGTGTGCGTTGTGTTCCACGCGGTCTGCATCCTGCGCGGTAACAACTGCACTCGGAATAGCTCTGAGAATTTCCGACTCAATGAGGTCTCGAAGCTCCTTCAATCTTGACTGCCGTTCGCGCCGGTCCGAAACTGCCTCTTGGCATGCTGCGCCAAGGGAGGCGGCCAGTGGGTAATTCATGGTTCCAGACCGAAGACCACGTTCTTGGCCACCACCATGCAGCAGGCTTACCGGAGAGAAGTCTCTCGCAACCACCAAAGCTCCGACTCCAATTGGAGCTCCGACCTTGTGCCCCGAGATGCTCATTGCTGTAAGGCCAGAGCTCGCAAAGTCCACTGGCACATGGCCCAGGGCGGCAATCGCATCGCTGTGAACAGGGATGCCATATCTCTTGGCCAGCTCAGTTACCCGAGTGATTTGGGTGATTACCCCAGTCTCGTTGTTAACCCACATCAGACTCACAAGAGCGATTTCCTGGCTCCTTGATGACAGGATCTGCTCTAGGTCATCAAGATCCACCATGCCGCTGTTTCTAACCGCAACATTCATAACCTCGGCACCCTCTTGCTCGACCAACCAGTCAATCGGGTCAAGCAGTGCGTGGTGCTCGGTTGCTGCGGTAACAATGACCTTGCGGGCCCCATCTTTGCGGTTTTGAGACCAGTAGATGCCCTTTATGGCCTGGTTGTTCGACTCGGTTCCGCCTGATGTGAAGACAATTTCGCTGCGGTTGGCACCCACAGCATGAGCGACCTGATCTCTGGCGTCTTCAAGAATTGCCCGGGTATTTTGGCCGTGCCCGTGCACCGATGATGGATTGCCAAGCTGTTTTAGGGCTCCATTTAGTGCGGCAAGCGCAACAGGTCTGCATGGTGTCGTGGCGGCATGATCTAAGAACACGGGCATGCCAACCAGTGTATTTGAGCGTTTAGGAAAGCAAACACCTATAGCCTTTGTTGAAAAGGCAGTATGTTGGCGCAAAAATCTCAAGACCTCGCACCCCTGGGCATGAACCTGCTCGATGGCGGTGGCGTCTTCGGGGTCTGGTCAGATACCGCGAGCGCCGTCAAGCTTCACATTCTCGATCCTGAGGACACTTCCAAGACCCTCCACGAGATAAATCTCGAACAATCAGATGGTGGCATCTGGACCGCAGGAGATGATCGGCTCCAGCGGGGCATCAAATACGTCCTTCGAGCCGAGGGTCCCGAAGGACCAAGGCACGCTTTCAATCCAGAGCGAAACCTGCTTGACCCCTACGCCAGGGGTCTCGTGCGCGAAAGCCCCAAGGACTACCACTGTGTAGCTATCGATACCAGCTTCGACTGGGAGGGTGTGGAGAAACCCCAGACTGCGCTAAGCGAGAGCATCATCTATGAGGCACACGTTCGGGGGCTGTCTCGGGTAAACCCGGCTATCCCCGAGGACATGCGCGGTTCATACGCCGCACTGGGTCACCCTGCAACCATTGATCACCTAACCTCTTTGGGCATCACGGCGGTCGAGCTACTTCCCATCCAAGCCTTTATCTCAGAGCCCAGGCTGGTAAACCTCGGCCTTATCAACTACTGGGGCTACAACACCATCAACTTCTTCACTCCTCACATGCGCTACGCATCAGAGGCCAAGCGGGCCCAGGGTCCTGAGGCGATGCTGTTGGAGCTTAAAGGTGCAATTAGAGAACTTCACCGCGCAGGCATTGAGGTCATCCTGGATGTTGTCTACAACCACACGGCCGAGGGAGGGCACAAGGGCCTCACCTACTCCTACCGCGGACTGGATAACTCGAGCTACTACCGCCAGGACGACCAGGGGAACTATCAAGACACCACAGGTTGTGGAAACTCGCTCAACTTCGGTAAGCCCATGGTGCAGCGGCTCATGCTCGATAGCCTGCGCTACTGGGTGGAAGAGCTGAAGATTGACGGCTTCCGCTTTGACCTCGCCGCCACCTTGGCAAGAGACGAGAGTAATCACTTCAATCCGCGACACAAGGTCCTGACTGCTATGCAGGAAGATCCCGTAATAAGTTCAGCAAAGCTCATAGTCGAACCATGGGATGTTGGCGTGGGAGGCTGGCAGACCGGAAACTTCCCCCCAGGTTTCCCCGAATGGAACGACAGGTTTAGAGACTCCGTAAGAAAATTCTGGCTTCAGGACGTTGCGTCCTATCGCAGCTCAGGCAACCATCACAACGGTGTGCAGGAGATGGCAAGCAGAATTTCTGGGTCTCAAGATGTTGTCAGTGAAGGCTCTCCCCTCGGCACCATCAACTTCATCACGGCCCACGACGGTTTCACGCTTTGGGACCTGGTCTCCTACAACGTCAAGCAGAACTCCGCCAACGGCGAAGGCAATCGCGATGGCGGCAACAACAACCTGAGCTTCAATCATGGACACGAGGGTGAGACTTCGAACTCTTCGGTGAACTTCGCTCGTCGCAAGGCCGCAAGAAACCTCATCGGCACGCTGCTTCTCTCTGCGGGTGTTCCCATGATTACCGCCGGTGATGAAAGACTCAAAACCCAAAGCGGCAACAACAACGCCTACTGCCAAGACAATGTGATCACCTGGCAAAACTGGGATCCAGACGGACATCGAATTAATTTTCAGAAGACCGTCTCTCAGCTAATCGCGCTGCGCAAGCAGCTACCAGCGCTTCGGCCCAGAAGCTTTACAAAGCTCGATGAGCCGACCCCGGAGCACGACCAAATGCTCTGGTTCTCAGGTCGCGGTGATGAGATGAGCATTGAGGACTGGCACAACCCAGAGCGAAGAACCATACAGCGGCTCACCTATCACCTCATGAATGACGGCACTAAGCAGGGTGTGCTACTGGTTGTGAACGGCACCGAAGCCATTAAGAACGTCTCGCTTCCTAAGCCTGCAGGCGCTGAGGGCTTCGAACTGCTTTGGGATTCCGCACTCGAGCTGCCTCCTGAGCGCCAGCTGGTTTTGACACCAGGTGCCAAGTTGAGAATGGTCGAAACCAGCATTCAACTCTTCCGGGTTCTTTAGGCCTAGATGCTTTTTGTTGGGTTATCGACCCAGCCCTTAGTAAATTGGGCTTGTGGATAAAGCTGAATACCCGGTCGGACGTTTTCCGATAGTCAAAACTTGGCCGGTCGTTGACGGCGGAAAGTTCCCGGTCAAGGCCTTCGAGGGCGAAGTCCTTGAGTTCGGTGCCACAGCCTTTCGCGAGGGCCACGACAAACTCGCAGTTGAACTGGTCCTCACATCCCCCAGCGGCAAGACCACACGTCACCCAATGCACCCAGGGGAGCCAGGCCTAGACCAGTGGGTAACGCGTCTGCAGCTAACTGAGATTGGCAGCTACAGCTACCAGGTCTCAGCCTGGGACGACGAGTATGGATCATGGGAGCACGCCACCTCAGTCAAGCTGGCTGCCCAGGTCGATCAGGAGCTGATGATTCTCGAGGGCAAGAAGCTTCTCGAGAGGATGTCTGAGGGTAAGGCGAAGACGATAGCTGCAAAGTTCGAGGCCGCCCTGAAGATTCTTGATGACAAAAAGCTAAGCCCAGGTGCGAAATTTGAGAAGGTTATCGCGAGCGGACTTAGCGAGTTGGCTGCAAAGCATCCGCTTAGGGAGCGGGAGACGCTTTCTGAGGCTGTAAGCATCTTGTGCGAGCGCAAGCTTGCCGGAAGCGGGAGCTGGTATGAGTTCTTCCCGAGATCAGAGGGTGCCAAGCAAAACCGCGATGGCAGCTGGGTGTCGGGAACATTCAAAAGCGCAACCAAGAGCCTCCAGCGCGTTAGCGACATGGGCTTTGATGTTCTCTATCTGCCGCCGATTCACCCAATTGGCACCACTCACCGCAAAGGCAAGAACAACACCCTGGTTGCCGAAAAAGGCGACCCCGGCTCCCCTTGGGCCATCGGAGCCAAAGAGGGCGGCCACGATGCCATCCACCCAGATTTAGGAACTGAGAAGGACTTTGCGACCTTCGTGAAGGCTGCCAACAAGCTCGGTATCGAGGTCGCTATGGACCTAGCCTTGCAGGCCTCGCCGGATCACCCGTGGGTGAAATCAAACCCGCAGTGGTTCACTACCAGGGCCGATGACACCATCGCTTATGCGGAGAACCCTCCCAAGAAGTATCAGGATATCTATCCCATCAACTTCGACAACGACCCTGATGGCATTCACGCCGAGGTTCTCAGGATTCTAGAAAAGTGGATCTCGCTGGGTGTGAAGATCTTTAGGGTCGATAATCCCCACACCAAAACCGTTGAGTTTTGGCAGCAGCTGATTGCTGAGGTGAATCAGAAACATCCGGAGGTTATTTTCCTAGCCGAGGCCTTCACGCGACCCGCCATGATGCACACGCTCGGGAAGATCGGCTTCCAGCAGTCCTACTGCTACTTCTCCTGGAGAAACGCTAAGGCGGATCTCAGCTCCTACCTCAATGAGCTTGCAAAGGAGTCGGCCGACTTCTTTAGGCCCAGTTTTTGGGTCAATACTCCAGACATCCTCACCGAATACCTGCAGTTTGGTGGGCGCCCTGCCTTCAAGATCAGGGCGACGATAGCTGCTACCGCAGGACCAAGCTGGGGAATGTATGCAGGCTTTGAGCTGTATGAAGCTGTTGCCAGAGCTGGTAGTGAAGAGAACATCGACAACGAGAAGTATGAATACAAGGCCAGGGACTTTGTGGGCAGCGAGGACAGAGGCGTCAGCCTGGCCCCAAGAATTAGGCTGCTCAACAAGCTCCGCAGGGAAAACCCCGCGCTAGGACAGCTTCGCAACATCACCACCCACTACAGCGATGATGAGCAGATACTTGTCTACGCAAAGCGACTTGCGCCTGAGTTCAACGACGGCAAGGACAATACGGTGATTGTGGTCGTGAACACCGATCCCCACTCCGTTAGGGAGACCATGGTGCATCTTGATATGCAGGCCTTAGAACTTCCCCATAGCTTCGAGGTCGAGGACCTGATCACGGGCAAGAAGTTCACATGGGGCGAGCACAACTTCGTTCGCCTGGATGCCTTCACCGAACCGGCCCACATTCTCAGGGTCATTCGATGAGGTTAGATGAGGCAACCTACGAGCAGCTTGCCCACGGTTCTCACCACTCGCCGCATGACTACCTAGGACTCCATCCTGAGGGTAAGGGCTGGGTGCTAAGGGCGCTACGACCTCTTGCCAACTCGGTGGTAGCTAAGACCAAAACCAAGAAGATTCCGCTTGAGCATGTGCACGCCGGTGTCTGGGAGGCAAGAGGAAAGACCAAGACCTTCGATTATCGGCTAATTACTGAGTACGACTCGGCAACCTGGGATACCGCCGACTCCTACAGCTTCCTGCCAATGATTGGCGAGCTTGATCTGCACCTGATAGCAGAGGGCCGGCACGAAGAGCTTTGGAAGGTTCTGGGCTCTCACGTTCTAGAGACCAAGGACTCACTGGGAAAAATCAGTGGAGTTAGCTTTAAGGTCTGGGCCCCAAACGCTTCTGCGGTCAGAGTGGTTGGCGACTTCAACTCGTGGGATGGAACATCGCATGCCATGCGCTCGCTGGGATCAAGTGGCATCTGGGAGCTATTCGTGCCAGACCTTGGACCAGGAACGCTATACAAGTATCAAATCAGAACTCGCCACGGCAATTGGATCACCAAGATCGATCCGATGGCTCGCAGCTGCGAGATACCGCCTGCAACATCCTCAATTGTCGAGACTTCGAGCTACACCTGGGGAGATGCAAAGTGGCTCAAGGCCAGAGAGAACCGCGATGCGCTGCGCGCACCGATGTCTACCTATGAGCTTCACCTAGGCTCCTGGAGGGGTGCGAAGAACTACCGAGAACTTGCTCCAGAACTAATTGGTCACGTGAAGTACCTGGGTTTTACTCACGTTGAGTTCATGCCTCTTGCCGAACACCCCTTCGGGGGAAGCTGGGGCTACCAGGTAACCGGGTACTTTGCGCCAACTTCTCGCTATGGCTCCCCCGATGACTTTAGGTATCTAGTTGATCAGCTCCACCAGGCTGGAATTGGCGTGATCATGGACTGGGTGCCGGCCCACTTCCCCAAGGACGACTGGGCGCTGGCAAGGTTTGATGGCGAACCGCTCTATGAGGATGCTGACCCTCGCAGGGGTGACCACCCTGATTGGGGCACCCACGTATTCAACTTTGGTCGCACCGAGGTCAAGAACTTCCTGGTGGCAAATGCGCTCTATTGGCTGGAAGAGTTCCACATCGATGGCCTCCGCGTCGATGCGGTGGCGTCAATGCTCTACCTCGACTACTCCCGCGAAGATGGTCAGTGGCTGCCCAATGTTTACGGCGGCAGAGAGAACCTCGACGCGATTCAGTTCCTGCAGGAAACAAACGCAACCGCCTACCGCAGAAACCCAGGCATCATGATGATTGCCGAGGAATCCACCGCATTTGCCGGGGTCAGCTCCCCCACCGACACCGGTGGCCTAGGTTTTGGTTTTAAGTGGAACATGGGCTGGATGCACGACTCGCTTCAGTACATTGAGCGCGATCCGATGTATCGCTCTCACCACCACGGCGAGATTACCTTCTCCATGCTCTATGCCTACGACGAGAAATTCGTCTTGCCAATTAGTCACGACGAAGTGGTGCACGGCAAGGGCTCGCTCTTGGCAAAGATGCCAGGTGATCACTGGCAAAAGCTTGCAAACATGAGGGCATATCTGGCTTTTATGTGGACGCACCCCGGTAAGAAGCTTTTGTTTATGGGCCAAGAATTCGCGCAGCCCTCGGAGTGGAGCGAATCTCGAGAGCTTGACTGGTGGCTCACAGACCATGCCCCACACCGCGGAATCCAGCAGCTGGTTGCTGACCTAAATGCCCTCTACCAAGCCCATAGCGCCCTCTGGGAACTGGACCACGAACCAGCTGGGTTTAGGTGGATTGATGGTGGCGACGCCAATCGAAACCTGCTGAGCTTTATTCGCGAGGACCTAGCGGGAAACCAGCTCGTGGTCGTAGTGAATTTTGCAGGAAACCCTCATCACGATGTCGTGCTTGGAGTCGACCAGCCCGGGGAGTATCGAGAGCTTCTCAACACCGACGCTGAGGTCTATGGAGGCTCCGGTCATGGAAACCTCGGGAAGATCTCTACTCGCGACATCCATTCCCACGGCAGTGCGCAGGCTTTGGTGCTAAACGTTCCGCCTCTTGGCGCGCTGGTGCTTGAGAGAATCTAGAACATTAGTGAGGCTAGGCGTCTCCTGGCCTCAAGAACCGCCGGGTGATCGTTTCCGAGAATCAGAAACAGCTTTAGCAGTCTGTCCTTGATTGCTTCTCGATCATCGATTCGCTCTGCAAACAGCCCGAGGAGATGCTCGAAAGCTCCTGCTGGGTTGTTTGAGGCAATTAGCTGATCCGCTCCAAGCATCGCAGCCTCAAGCTCAGAAGTTTTCTCGAGGCCCTGCAGCCTTATCATGAGCTCCACCTGCGCAAGTCCCGCATGGGCTTCTTGATCGTTTGGGTATTCAACAAGAATCTTTTCGTAGCTGGTCTTAGCCCCCGCAAAGTCTCCACGCTCAATTGCGGCGAAAGCCTCCTGGTGTTCTGGGCTAAGCGGTTTCTGGGGGTCAGCTTCCTTTTCGGGCTGGGTTCCCAGCTTTACGGTGCCGGTGATTTTGTTCTGCTTGGCAAGCTGCAGAACCTGGGAGAGGACCTGAAGAAACTGCTCTTGGGCGATGTTGCCTTGGAATAGTGGTGCAGGCTGCCCGGAAAGTATTGCCAGCATCGCAGGAGCCATGCTCACGCCTACGGCCTGGGCCAGCTGAGGTGATGCTGTCATGCTGATCTCAATACCCGCAAAACGACCCTCGCTGGCCTCCAGTGTCTTAGTCAGCAGCGTTTTCACCGCAGCAGAGTCTGCGCTATCGTCACTGATGAGCATCAACACGGGAACCTGCTCGCTGAGCTTTAGGTAGCTGCGGAGGGTTTGCTCGTCGCCGCTTACAAGCCAGGCGCTGACGGTGTTTCCACCCTCCTCCCCCGAGAGTTTGGAGAGGTCAAAAGCGTTGCCAAATTCAGTCATTACGACCCCAAGGCTACCGCGGTCAGAAGCTGTTGCGTTGCCCCAAGCAATCTCACCTGAGCATCTCCTCCTGTGACGGGGATGTGGAACAGCAGCATCGCGCCGTAGCGAGTCTCTATGCCCGTTGCAGAGCCGCTGGTTCCGAGCAAGACAGCCTCGTCACCCGCAATGGCAACAGCATCACCGGGCTCCTTAGGAATGATTGTGTAGGTGTCAATCATGTAGATACCAACAAGTGCTCCGCCATCAAGGGACGAAAGCAAGACCATAGGGTCCTCAGTCTGCTGATGTTGGAAGTCCAGATTTGCATTACTGAGAGTCTCGGCCAGACCGCGCTGAACAGAAGCCACGTCCTTGATGTAGTCATTGTTTGGGTCAACGATGTCTACCCATAAGGAATCAGCTCCGTTATTGAGTAGATCACCGACTGCTTCCCCAAGTAGCCGAGGCGAAACTAGAAGGAACTTGTTGTCTGGGTTAAGCGAGCTAGCACCCGTGAGCTCTGATGCCACATCCGGGAAGTCGGCTCCGGGCAAAAGCGACATGTATTGGTAAAGCTTGTATTGGTCACGAACGGTCTCTTGTCTGAGCACCAGCATTTGAAGCTGCTCCTCACCGGTTACCACCATCACGTTGCGAGGCCAGCTGTCTGTGGCGGGAGGTAGGAAGAGCTGAATCGGGCCTGCCAGCACTGGCTCTAGCGTGCTCTGCTCCTGATTAAGACGAGAAATTAGGTTGTAGGCAAAGCGTCTCATCTCAAGTGCCGGGCCGGTGACCCTGGTCTCCAAGGACTCGCGATCGTTGTTTTCATCCGCGACCCTTACGACCTCAGCGATATCTAAAAGGATCTCGCTCACCTGGTCCCGGGTCAGTACGGGGGTGAGAATTTC
>JBDQMQ010000006.1:0-15093 GCA_040262185.1 Aquiluna sp.
ATACAAAGCCTCTGCTGCTGACCGCCGGATAGGGACGACCCTGGCTTTTCAAGCCTGTCCTTAACCTCATTCCAGAGGTTGGCGCCGACCAAAGCTTTTTCTGCGATTTCGTCGGCCTCCGACTTGCTCATCTTGCTGTTATTTAGCTTGTAGCCAGACAGAACGTTGTCCTTGATTGACATGGTGGGGAAGGGGTTGGGTCTTTGAAATACCATGCCAACCTGACGACGCACTTTTACTGGGTCGACCTCGGGGGCGTAGATGTTCTCGCCATCCATGGTCAGCTCGCCCTGCACATAGGCTCCTGGGATTACCTCGTGCATCCTGTTCAGGGTTCGAATAAGGGTCGACTTTCCGCAGCCAGAGGGGCCAATGAATGCGGTGATGGCGCGGGGTTCGATGACCATGTTGATGTCCTCGACTGCCAAGAAGCTGCCGTAGTAGACATTGAGGTTTCTCAGTTCGATTCTCTTTGACATGGCTATCCCTTCGGTGAAAAGACTCTAGAAATTATTCGGGCAATTAGGTTGAGCACCATCACGATTATCATCAGCGTGAGAGCACCAGCCCAGCTGCGGTCGATGTAGGCCTGGGTATCTACTCCCTGATTTGCAAAAGATGTAAACACAAAGACTGGCAGGGTCATCATCTTGTCACTAAGCGGGTTGTAGTTCATTGACGCGGTGAAGCCGGCAGCCAGCAGCAGGGGTGCGGTTTCACCAATTACGCGAGCGATAGCAATGATCACTCCAGTTGCGATCCCCGCAAGGGCGGTGGGGATGACGACTTTGATGATTGTGAGCCACTTTGGAACACCGAGGGCATAGGCGGCTTCTCGCAGCTCGTTTGGCACTATCTTGAGCATCTCCTCGGTTGCGCGGATAACCACCGGAACCATTAGCACGCTCAGCGAGACTGCTCCGGCAAGACCATTAATTGCGTTCGCCGGCCCAAGAACCACCAGGAACAGAGTAAAGGCAAAGAGTCCAGCAACGATTGAGGGGATTCCCGTCATGACGTCTACAAAGAACGTGACCAATTTGGCAAGTCTTCCTCTGCCGTATTCGACCAGATAGATCGCGGTCATAATGCCTATTGGAACCGAGATCAGTGTGGCGATACCGGTCAACTCAAGAGTCCCCACGATGGCATGGAGAGCTCCGCCGCCCTCACCAACGACGTTGCGCATGGAGTTTGAGAAGAAGGTGGCATCGAGTCTTGCAAGACCATTTGAAACCACTGTGTAAGTGAGGGAGAGCAGAGGTATGACCGCGAGCGTGAAGGCAGCGGTGACCAAGCCTGTAACCATGCGGTCCACTGACTTGCGCCTTCCCTCGACAGCCCGTGATACGACGAAGGTGATGGCCATGTAAAGCAGGTAGCCGATGACTATAACTGCCGCGAGGTTTAGATTGCCTGCCTCGTCCTCAAAACCCGACAGGGTCATTGAGGCTAGAGCAAGGGAAAAGGAACCCAGCAAGGCCGCTGGGTTATACCAGCGAGGTAGTGAGGCAGAAGCCTGAAGCGATGAGGTCACGGCGCTCATTAGTTGGCCCCCGAGAATTCTGCTCTTCGGCTGATTATGTACCTCGCCACCATGTTGATTGCCATGGTGATTAGGAAAAGCATTAGACCGGTTCCCACGAGCATCGAGCGATAGTCGCCTCCCGACTCGGGGAACTGCAGCGCAATGTTGGCCGCAATAGTGTTTGGGTTTTGAGAGGTAAGAAGGGCAAAGCTAATAACAGAGGCTGGCGAGAGGACCATGGCTACCGCCATTGTCTCTCCCAAGGCTCTTCCGAGCCCAAGCATCATCGCAGAGATGATTCCTGGTCGACCGAAAGGCAGGACGGCCATTCTGATCATTTCCCAGCGCGTGGCGCCAAGTGCAAGCGCGGCCTCTTCGTGAAGCTTCGGTGTCTGAAGAAAGACTTCCCTAATTAGCGCTGCCATGATTGGGAGAATCATGATTGAGAGCACGATCGCGACCGTAAGCATTGTTCTACCGGTGGCGGATACTTGACCCTCGAAGAATGGAATCCAGCCGAGGTTCTCGTTCAGCCACTGGTAGCTCGGAGTCAAAAAGGGCGCCAAAACCAGAATGCCCCAGAGTCCGTAGACCACTGAGGGAATAGCCGCCAGTAGATCAACCACGTAACCAAGGGCCTGGGAGAACCTGCGCGGAGCGTAGTGGGAGATGTAGAGAGCGATGCCGACTGCAAGCGGGGTGGCAATAGCCAGGGCGATAACAGAGCCGTAGAGGGTTCCAAATACAAAAGGAGCCACGTACGCCAAAGGCCCATCATCGGCCTTACCGCCAAAATCTGCGTCTGGAAGAAGGGCTGGCCAAGCCTGCAGGAAAAGGAAGAAGGCAACAGCCGCAAGGGTCAAGAGAATGCTTGCACCCGCAAAGGTGGCTGTCCGAGAGAAGATTCGATCCCCGAGACGGGTGACCGACTTCTTCGATTCGGTGGCTGCCATTTACTTGCCTTCGGTTAGTTGAATTGACTTAGAAGGTGGAGGCCCAGTCTCCACTCTTTAGATTAGGAGACTGGGCCAGCCTTTTTGACTGTTTTATCGAACTTATTCCACTGAGTCCAAGATGGCCTGGGCCTTCTCGCGGAGTGCTGATGAAATTGGTGCAGATCCGGCAGCTGCGGCCGCAACTCCCTGACCCTCTTCGCTAATCAGGAAGTTGGCATAGGCCTTTACGAGCTCAGCCTTGGAGTCGTCAACATAGTCCATGCAGCCCTGTAGGTAGGACACGAGGACTACCGGGTAAACGCCACTTTCGGTGGTGTCACGCCTTAGCTCGTAGGCCAGAGATGTGTCGGGCCTACCCTCAACAACCTCAGAGACATCGACAATTTTTGCTGCAGCCTCGGGGCTGAAGGGGACGAAGTTTTCACCAACACCCACAGCGACAGTTCCTAGGTCGCCGGCACGTGAGGCGTCGGCATAGCCAATGGTTCCATTACCAGCGGCAACGGCTGCAACTACACCAGATGTTCCTTGGGCTCCCTCACCAGCAACGTCTGATGGCCAGGTCTCTATAGCGCCCAGTGGGGCACCGGCAGTGTCGACCCAAGCACTCGGTGCTGCCTTGGCGAGCCAATCGGTGAAGTTTTCGGATGTGCCTGACTCGTCGGAACGGTGAACGTAAGTGATTGCCAGGTCAGGAAGGGAAACACCAGGGTTTGCGCTCTGAATCTCGGCGTCGCTCCAGTTTGTTACCTGTCCCGAAAAAATCTTGGCGATGGTCGCTGGACTCATGTTTAGGGTCTCAATGCCATCGAGGCTAAAAATAACGGCAATTGGCGAAATCCAAATCGGAAATTCGAAGACTGCATCGGTGTCACCTGCGCAGTTCGGATGATTGGTGGCAAGTTCTTCGTCTTTGAAGTAGGCGTCAGAGCCTGTGAAGAAGGTAAGTCCCTGCTCGAACTGGTCACGACCCGTGCCGGAACCGGTTGGGTTGTAGTTCACGGTTACTCCAGGGTTCGCGGTCTGGAAAGCTGCAACCCATGCCTCCTGGCCCGCGGCCATTGAAGATGCTCCAGATCCATCTAGGGTTCCGCTTAGCTCTGCGGGTGATCCATCAGTAGTTGACTGCGTGGAAGTTGCATTTGAGGTTGCGGCCTGCTCCATCTCGTTGGCGGCGCAGCCAGAAAGTACCAATGCACTCGCTCCCGCAAAAGCGGCTAGCTTGATCATTTTGGACAATTGCATACCTTTCTAATTCGGTTAGGCAAGGTAAAGCTAAGTCGCGGTTGGAAACTTGTATTAGACACTAAGTAAACAGCCAGTGAATTGTTACTTGACAGTCCAGGAGACTCTCTCAGCATCGACGAATCGCGGCTTCTTCCCCATAGAGAAGCGCATGACTACAAACTCACCGGGACTCAGTGTCGTAGCCTCCAGGATTGACGACTTGACAGCACCCTCTGCCCTTGAGGCAAGAGTCATCGTGATCGTTGGTAAGGCTGGCCTGTGAGAGCAGAGCAAGGCACTGGCCTTTTGATCAAAGAGATCCTCGACAGCATCCTTGGTCTTTTTTGGGTTCAGCGCACTTCTCAGCTCGGTCAACTGGGAACGAAGTATCAGGGTGCGCTTGCGGTACTTGGAATAAGGCTTGACGGTGTCTTTGCACCTGGTCCAAGGGCTGGTGACTAGACGTTTGGGGCCGTAGGCATCAAGGAGCTTGACCAATCGCTTTGCCTGTTTTTGACCCTCGGGAAGCAGCGGCCGCTTGGCCTCTTCTCCGTCCCACTGATCACGAGGGGTTGCTGCCGCGTGGCGAAGTAGCACAAGAGCTCGGGTCTCTAGCTCACCCTCTTTATGAAGCTCAATGACCTGTGAAAGAAGTTTTTGGTCATGCTCATAGCTCAGCCGTTTCATTGCCTCCTGAGAAGAAAGCCATTCGATTCCAGCAATTTCCTTGTTGGGCTTGAACTTTGAGCGAGCCATTGCCTTCTTTGAAACCTTGCTGGCCCAGTAGCTAACAAACTTGTCCTCGCCTTTGCCAACCTTGTATTGAATTATGTCGAGCTTTCTCCCGAGACGGACCTTTATGCCTGCTTCCTCTTCGACTTCTCGCACTGCGGTCTCTTGCAAGAATTCGCCCTTATCCTGCTTACCTTTGGGAAATGCCCAATCGTCGTATTGCTCTCGGTGAACAAGAAGCACCTCAATGTCTTCACCCGCCTCACGCCAGCAAATCACTCCCGCCGCGTAAACCGTCACTAACGAATCCTCTTTTTGTTGAGCGTGAGCTGCATTAGTTCATCCTGCATATCAGGCAGTGGGTTGCCTTGATCATCCACTGACCTTCGCTCCCATTTGCCCGCTTTGTCGAGGGTCCAGGTTGCAACCTTCTCGCTCATCGCCAGATCCAATATGTCTTTCAGGTCCTTGATATGGTCGGTCTGCACAAGCTTCACGAGCGTTTCAACTCTCCTGTCGAGGTTGCGGTGCATCATGTCCGCCGAACCGATGAAGACATCTGGGTCACCATCATTTTCGAAGTAGAAGATTCTTGAGTGCTCAAGGTAGCGTCCGAGCACCGAGTGAACGCGGACGGTCTCGCTCAGCCCAGGCACCCCAGGCTTCAGCGCGCACATTCCCCTGACGAGGATGTCAATGGGTACTCCTGACTTAGCTGCGAGGTAAAGCTCATCGATGATCTGCTCGTCAACAAGAGAGTTGAGCTTGAGAGCTATTCTTGCCGGCTTACCCTCGCTAAACAGCTGAGCCTCGCGCCTGATGCGCATGGTCAGACCCTCGCGAACTCCAACTGGAGAGGTCAGCAGGGACTTATAGGTAGGTTCGCTTGCATACCCAGAGAGCAGGTTGAAAAGCTGCGAGAGGTCTTCTCCAACCTGAGGTCTTGAAGTTAGCAGCCCAAGGTCCTCGTAATACCTTGCAGTCTTTGGGTTGTAGTTTCCGGTGCCGACGTGGCAGTAGCGCCTGAGCTGGTCACCCTCTTGGCGGATTACAAGGGAGAGCTTGCAGTGAGTCTTTAGCCCAACGAGGCCATAGACCACGTGCACTCCAGCGCTCTCTAGCTTTCTCGCCCAACCGATGTTGTTTTGCTCATCAAATCGTGCCTTGATCTCCACAAGTGCGAGGACCTGTTTTCCTGCTGCCGCCGCATCGATAAGCGCATCGATAATTGGAGAGTCACCGGAGGTCCGGTAGAGGGTTTGCTTTATTGCCAGCACCTGGGGGTCATCAGCAGCCTGCTCCAAAAAAGCCTGCACGCTGGTTGCAAAAGACTCATAGGGGTGATGCACCAGCACCTCTCGCTCTCGCAAGGAGGCAAAGATGTCTGCAGCCTCATCCTCATCCGCCTCGAGGTAACGGTTGGTGGTGATCTGGTGCTTCTCAAAGTGCAACTCGGGTATGGGCAAGAACGCAAATGAGCTCAGGCTCGTCAGGTCAAGAGGCTCGGGGAGCGGGAAGACATCCTGCTCATTCATGTCCAGCTCGCGCTGCAACAAAGAGAGCACCTGCGGGTCAATATCCTCTGCAACCTCAAGCCTGACCGGGGGTCCAAACCTTCTTCTTAGGAGCTCTTTCTCCAGCTGGACCAAAAGATTTTCGCCTTCATCCTCATCGACCTCGAGGTCTTCATTTCTGGTGACGCGGAAGGTGTGGTGCTTCAGTACCTCCATGCCAGGAAAGAGCTCTCCAATGAACTCACCCATGACATCTTCCAAGGGCACATACCTAGATGTTGAGCCAGGGACGATGACGAATCTTGGCAGCAGCGGAGGGACTTTGACCCTAGCGAAGTGCTCCGCTTGGGTCTTGGGGTTTCGCAGCACCACTGCGAGGTTTAGGGAGAGTCCTGAGATGTAGGGAAAAGGGTGAGCTGGGTCAACGGCAAGCGGGGTCAGTACTGGAAAAACCTGGGATGAGAAATAGGAGTGAAGCTCGTGCTTTTCTTCCTCTGTCAAAGTTGACCAGTGAACCACTTGAATGTCGTGCTCAGCTAGTTCTTTTGACACCTTGGCCGCAAAGAGCTCAGCATGACGGCTCTGAAGTTCCCGCGTGCGATCGGCAATCTGCTGCAACACCTCTTGGGGACTTAGCCCGGAAGGCGATGGCACCGCAATACCCGTTGCAATCCTGCGCTTTAGCGAGGCAACTCGCACCATAAAGAATTCGTCTAGGTTCGAGGCAAAGATTGAGAGGTAGTTGACCCTCTCAAGTAGCGGGATGGTCTCATCCTCGGCAAGTTCAAGAACCCTTTGGTTGAAATCTAGCCAGCTGAGCTCACGCTCCAAAAAACGATCTGCGGGTAGTTCATGCTCGCTAGGCGGGATGAAAATCGCGGTGGTCTCTTCTGACATAGGGGATATCTTTGCACTTATTGGTAAACGAACAAGAAACAGTTAATTTACTGAACTACCTGTGGGGTCAAGGCGGTAACCAACGTTGCGCACGGTGCCGATGAGCCCCTCGTGCTCGCCCAGTTTTGCCCTGAGTCGCCGGATGTGAACATCAACGGTTCTGGTGCCACCGAAGTAGTCATAGCCCCACACCTCGCTAAGCAGCTGCTCCCGAGAGAAAACCTGGGCGGGGTTGTCGTTGAGATACCTCAATAGCTCAAACTCTTTGAAGGTTAGATCCAGTGCTCGCCCGTTAATTTTGGCAGTGTAGGTGCCGAGGTCGATCACTAGTCCCGTGGAGTTGTCAATGGCTAGCGGCTTAGGTTTGCTATCGAGCAGCATCCGTATTCTTGCGTCCACCTCGGCCAGCGAGGCGCCATCGAGAATGAAGTCAGTTGCCTGCCACTCGGCACTGACTGCGGGGAGCCCGGATTCTGTGACCACCATGAGCATGGGCTTTTGCCACCCGGCAGCTCCAATGATTCTGGTCACTGCCCTGGCCGCCACCAGGTTGACTCGGCAGTCAAGCACTGCAATGTCATGCCTAGGCGCAGTTGCCAAAGACTGCGGCTCAAAGTCGGAAAGGTGAATGGTGTGGCCGAGGACCTCAAGCGGCGGCAGTGGATTCTCGGGCGTGGGGGAGATGCAGAGAATGTTTGCCATAAAGATGCCTCCCGCCTTAGCAAATGATACCCAGCTTTACCCGCCTGTTGGCTAGAGTGCTTGGTGTGAGCAGGCAGTGGTTTCAGATAGTGGCTATCTGGGTATTGGTCCTTGTCGGCGCCTCGGTCTCGATGGTTTTTCTCTCGGGCGATGCTCGCTACACAGCTTTTGGAGCTATCGCCGCCGCTTCAATTGCCTTGGTTAGCCTCGAGCACCTAATTTCTTCAAAGAGCAAGGACACCGTAAGGCAGCAGGTCTATGTCTCAGCCGGAACCCTAATGATTCTCGGGCTTTTCACCATAGCCACCTTGGCAAGTTAGAATTGCCCCATGCTTCTCGCCATTGAACTCGTATTCACCGGACTTCTGATCTTGGCCGCCATTGCGATTGCTGGAATTTCCGCACTGGTCATCTACAAACTCTTCAAGGGGCAGAGCTAGGTTGTTTGTCCTTCCGGAGGACCTCCCGATTGAGCTAACGCCCTTTGCCTTTCTAATTGGCTCTTGGAAAGGTTCCGGAGTTGTCTCCTACCCAATCGGCGATGCCGAGCCCACCGAGATTGAGTTTTTTCAGGAGCTCTCTTTTGCGGCGCTTCCCACGGGCAAACTCGAGTACTCGTCGGTCGTAAGGGACGCTAAAGGTAAAGAGGTATCGTCCGAGAGAGGCTATTGGATGATCTCCAGACCACTAAACGAATCCGATGCTGGCCCAGGTCTGCTGCCGGCAACCGGTGAGAGTGCCATAACTGTTCGCGAAGACCTTGAGCTTTGGAGAAACAAGTCCGGTGGCTTTGACATCGAGGCCCTAATCATTCACCCCGGCGGAGTGGCAGAGCTCTACTTTGGGCAGATCAAGGGCGCACGTGTTGACATCGCTACCGATGCTGTGTTGCGCTCGCCAAACGCCAAGGAATATTCCTCAGCACACCGAATGTTCGGTCTTGTTGATGGCGCTCTGCTTTGGGCCTGGGATATGGCCGCTTTAGGTAGCCCCATAAAGTCGCACGCCTCAGCACGGCTGGAGCGAAATGACGCTTGAGCATTTTGGTAATCCGCTCCTAGAGCAGCGCAAGCTCCAGGAGGGAAAGTCGTATGTCGAGCGCACCGATGAGGTGGTGCTCTCGCTAGCCGGGGAGGATAGAGCCAGCTGGCTTCATGCACTTGTCTCGCAAGACATCTTGAACCTTAAGCCCGGTGAGAGCACAGAGGCCCTGCTCTTAAACCCGCAGGGACGCATCGAGCACCAGCTCAAGATCATCTCTCACGAAGAAGAGCTTCTCGTGATTACCGACAGCGCTAGATCGGAAGCTCTGATTGATTGGCTAACCAAGATGCGCTTTCGGGCAAAAGTTTCGGTTACCAAGACGGAGCTGAGGGTATTTGGGGTATTCGCTGAGATAGCGGTTCCGAGCTGGGTAGATGGGTTTTCGCTAGTTCCAAAGGCCTCGGTTAGCTACGCAACTGAGCGAGCGCAGTTTTCCTACCGGGAGCTAGTTAGCTCTTCACCACCAGAGCTAGAGCGAGCTGGTCTGATGGCTTATCAGGCACTAAGAATTGCTGCAGGTAGGCCTGAGATTTCTGACATTGACGAGCGCTCACTACCTCACGAGTTTGACTGGCTTTCCTCGGCAGTGCACCTGACAAAAGGCTGCTACCGAGGCCAGGAGAGCGTTGCAAAGGTTCACAATCTTGGACACCCTCCTAGGCGTTTAGCGATTTTGCATCTCGAGCAGGGAGACGCGCTGTGTGCAAAGGGTGACGAAGTCTTCTACCAGGAAAAGAAGGTTGGCACGGTGCTCGCAGGTGCTCTGCATTTCGAGCTGGGCTCTATTGCGCTGGTGTTAGTGAATCGAAATACCCCATATCTAGATCTGGCTGTTCACTCGGGAGAGAGCGTGAACCCCGCCTCGCAGCAGGTACTGGTGCCAGCAGATGCCGGAAAAGCTGCAAACCTACCGAGGCCCTCGGCCTTCAAACTCTCAGGCAAGTAAGCTCTCAAGCATGTTCAATCTCGTACTCCTTCGCCACGGCAACTCCCTTTGGAACCCAAAAAACCTCTTTACAGGTTGGGTCGATGTTGACCTGAGCGATCAGGGAAGGGAAGAAGCCAAGAGAGCCGGAGAGCTTCTGGGATCATCTGGGCTGATGCCGGATGTTCTCTTTACCTCGGTTCTGAAGCGGGCAATCAACACCGCTCACATCGCGCTTGATCAGATTGACCGCAACTGGATCGACACAAAACGTTCTTGGCGACTAAACGAGCGCCACTACGGGGCCTTGCAGGGTCTTGATAAGGCTGAGACTCTAGAGAAGTTTGGAGCGGAGCAATTTCAAATCTGGAGGCGCAGCTATGACACCCCGCCTCCCGAGATCGCTGACGATGCCGAGTATTCGCAGGCTCACGATGAGCGCTATGCAGGTCTGGGCAGTGCGCTTCCCAGAACCGAGTGTCTAAAAGATGTTCTGGTTCGAATGCTTCCCTATTGGCACAGCGAAATCTCTCAGGAGCTGCGCGAGGAAAAGACAGTCCTGATTACCGCACATGGAAATTCCCTGAGGGCACTTGTGAAGCATCTGGATGACATCGGAGATGACGAGATTGCAGAGCTCAACATCCCAACGGGCATCCCGCTTCACTACAAGCTCGATGCGAACCTAAAGCCGCTAGTCAAGGGCGGGGAGTATCTAGACCCGGAGGCTGCGGCTGCAGGAGCTGCCGCGGTTGCAAGTCAGGGTAAGAAGTAGTTTCTACCACTCACCGGTCTGCAAGAAGCTGACCTTCGCGCTGATGTCGACAACGTGGTCGGCGAAGCGCTCGAAGTAGCGAGAAGCTAGAGTCACATCGACCGTGAACATTGCATTCTCGGGCCAATCGGGAGCCAACACGGTGTCAAAGACCCTGCGGTGGAGAAGATCGACTGCCTCATCCTGGGCCTGAATCTCGCGGGCTAGGTCTAGGTCGGTGTTCTTGAGAAGCTCGACTGCTTTGCCGGCGAGCTCAACATCTAGCTTGCTCATCTCCTCAAATGTTCCGCGGAGCGCATCTGGGATAGCTGTGCCGGGGTAGCGGTAGCGGGCGATTGCAGCGATGTGTGAGGCAAGGGAGCCCATGCGCTCGAGGCTAGCGCTCATTCGCAGTGCCGAGACCACAATTCTTAGGTCCTTCGCCACGGGGGACTGGGTGGCCAGAATCTTGATTACTAGCTCATCGAGATCGAGGGCTTTTTCCTCGTGGCTATCGGCAAGCGCGAGAGCCTCGTCGGCCAGGGAAACGTCTGAGTTTAGAAAGGCTCCTGAGGCCTTCTGCATGATGGTTCTTGCGCCACCTGCGAGCTCTACCAGTCTGGACTGAACCTCTGAAAGCTCCTGTTGAAAAACTACTCGCATCGATCTACTCTCCTAGCCGTGTGGCCGTAAGCCTTTCAGCACCAAAGAAACATTGGCTTAATTTCAGCTAAACCAGCAGAAAACTGAGTCGGCTTCTTACCAATTTACTCCTAACCTTGTAACAACTACTTGTTTACCTAGTGAACTGCGGCAGAAGGAGCACCTTTGGGCTTTTTAGCTTCCAAGCGCGCTGAGCGCAGCGCGGAGACTGAGTTCGACGCGTTTGAAGTAGTTGCCGCCCAGGTCGTGGATGTCATTGCCACAGCCGGTGTCGTACTTGACCAGCAGAACCAGGTGGTTAGGGCATCTCCCGGAGCCGTGCAATTTGGCTTGGTGCAAAATCGCAGGCTGATTCACGCTGCCCTTGTGCAGCTGGCCGAGGATGCCAAGAAGGCCTCGGGTGCAGTCTCGGTGGATATTGAGCTCGAAACCGGCCTTCGATGGGACACCGTTTGGGTCCACGCCAGAGCCGCCAAGTTTGGCGAGCGCTATGTCATGTTGCTCGTTGACGATAGGACTGACTCTCGGAAGCTCGAGGAGACCAGGCGCGACTTTGTCGCAAACGTCTCGCACGAGCTGAAGACTCCAATTGGGGCGATAAGCCTTCTGACGGAGGCCATCTCAGGAGCAACCGACGACCCTGAGACAATTCAGAAGTTTGCAGATTCGCTCCAGCGCGAATCGCAGCGCCTTGCAAACATCGTTCAGGAACTCATTGAGCTTTCAAGGGTCCAGGGAGCCAAGCTGTCTGAGACCAGTGGTGATCTCGATCTTGCAACCGTTATTGCAGATGCCGTTGATAGAAACATGGTGC
Organism: Aquiluna sp.; assembly: GCA_040262185.1. Classification (GTDB taxonomy): domain Bacteria; phylum Actinomycetota; class Actinomycetes; order Actinomycetales; family Microbacteriaceae; genus Aquiluna. The sequence goes on from JBDQMQ010000006.1 coordinate 11,757, forward strand.
TTGCCGAGCAGCACTCAATCAAGCTCGCATCCAGCGCTGTCGGGCCGGTCAAGATGTTTGGCGACTACGAGATGCTCACCACTGCGGTCAAGAACCTGGTTGAGAACGCAATTGTCTACTCAGAACCTGGGGGTCAGGTCGGTGTCGGGCTGAGGGTTGTGGACTCTGTAGCCGAGATTGCGGTAACAGATTCAGGCATCGGCATTCCGGAGATCGAGCAGGAAAGAATCTTTGAGCGCTTTTATCGCGTTGACCCCTCCCGCTCCCGCGAGACCGGTGGCACGGGCCTAGGCCTTGCGATTGTCAAACATGCTGCCTATAACCACCGCGGTGAGGTCAGGCTTTTTTCCAAGGTGGGCACTGGATCTACCTTCACCTTGCGGCTACCCATTGAACAGCAGGAGAGCTAATGACCAGAGTTTTAGTGGTTGAAGATGAGAAGAACCTTCGCGAACCGCTTGTCTACCTTTTGCAAAAAGAGGGTTACGACGTCATCGAGGCCGAGGATGGAAACAGCGCCGTTGCAAACTTCAACACTTTGGGTGCTGACCTAATCCTCTTGGACCTAATGCTGCCGGGGCTCTCAGGCAATGAGGTTTGCAGAATCATCAGGGCCGAGAGTCAGGTTCCCATCATCATGCTCACCGCCAAGGACACCGAGATCGACAAGGTCGTTGGTTTGGAGATTGGTGCCGATGACTATGTGACAAAGCCCTACTCAACCAGAGAGCTTCTTGCCCGCATGAAGGCAGTGCTCAGGCGCGGAGCCGAGCCGATGTCAAGCGAAAGCGGAGTGCTTAGGGCAGGGCCGGTGGAAATGGATCTCGATCGTCACACCGTTAGCGTCAACGGGGAGAAGATTCAGATGCCGCTAAAAGAGTTTGAACTTCTGGAGCTATTGCTGGAGAACGTGAATCGCGTGCTAACTCGTGGCCAGATCATAGACAGGGTTTGGGGCTCAAACTACTTCGGCGACACCAAGACGCTGGATGTCCACGTCAAGCGTGTGAGGTCAAAGATTGAGGACGACCCATCGAGACCTAGACACCTTTTGACCGTCCGCGGTCTGGGTTATAAATTCGAGGTTTAGTCGATAAACCCGCGGTACTCCTCGAGAGCACCGTCCAGAATCGGCACCAGCATTCTCGTCGGGTCACCAGTTACACGCATGTAGACCGGGTGCATCGAGCCTGGGGTCTCCGTTAGATACAGGAACTTCCCCTCGGTGCCGTTGTAGCCAAGATCAAACTTTGCTCCGGCTTCGACCGTCATCTCAGTCATTACCACTGTGCCATTCGAATCCAGAGTCTCGAGGGTTGCCGATACCGCACCCTGACCGGGGTTGATAAAAGAACCAATCAGAACCGCATTTCCAGCATCATCAACCACAAACATGACGTTTCTGGCCTTTAGCTCCTCGGTGTCAACCTGAACGCCATCGCTTGGTGCGTAGGGGTCTAGGGAGGCAACCTCACGAGAGAGTGAACAACCTGTCAGGGCAAAGATGGTCACGATTGCTGCAACCAAAGCGGTAAATTTCTTAGCTTTCAATGGTCCTCCAGGCACCTCGACCCTCCCAGTTTACCCTAGGGAAACTGGGCTAACTGTGGTAAAATAGGAGTTTTGAGAGCCGAAAGCTATTTATGAAGTTTGAAGTTGGCGAAACTGTCGTCTATCCCCACCACGGAGCAGCAGAAATCATCGAGGTTTCTGAGAAAAAGATTCGTGGTGAGAAGCAGAAATACCTGAAGCTCAGGGTCGCACAGGGAGATCTGATTATCCAGGTCCCAGCAGCCAATGTTGAGATGGTTGGGGTTCGCGACGTCATTGACCGTAAGGGCGTCAAGCAGGTATTCGACGTTTTGCGGGCCGAGTTTGTCGAGGAGCCAACCAACTGGTCACGCCGCTACAAGGCAAACCTAGAGAAACTAGCCTCTGGCGACGTGGTAAAGGTCTCTGAGGTAGTTCGCGATCTTTGGAGACGCGACCAGGACCGAGGCCTCTCTGCTGGAGAAAAGCGCATGCTCGCAAAGGCGAGGCAGATTCTTATCTCCGAGCTGGCTCTTGCACGGAAGGTCGACGAAGAGAAGGCCTCCGCAGAGCTAGACAAGGTATTGGCTAGCTAGCGATGTCTGTTGCGGTGGTGCTGGTCGCCGCCGGTAAGGGTAAAAGACTCGGAGCCGGCCAGCCAAAGGCGGCCATTAGCGTTGCCGGGAAGTCCCTTCTCGAGCTTTCGCTGATGCACATCTCTGAGTTCAAGCCAGATCAGCTGGTAGTTGTTGCTCCCGAGGAACTGCTCGAAGAATTCACCAGGCTGACTGCCAAGTTCTTTGAAGATTTCAAGGTTGTGGTTGGTGGCGAGACCCGCCAGCAATCGGTTTCTCACGGCATGGCAGAGGTGACCACAGATCTAGTTTTGGTTCACGATGCTGCACGTGCCTTTACCCCCAAAGAAGTCTTCGACAGAGTTCACCAGGCGCTTGATTTTGCCGAGTGCGTGGTTCCCGCGATGAACCCAGCCGACACCGTCAAGCAGGTCGAAAGTGACTGGGTCGAGAGAACTATTGACCGCAGCACCCTGCGAATGGTCCAGACGCCCCAAGGTTTTAGGGTTGCAACCCTTCGCAAGGGTTTTGAAAACGCAACCGGTGACTTCACCGACGAAGCTGGTCTGCTTGAGTCGCAGGGTGTTAGAACCGCAATTGTTTTGGGTCACGAGCACGGTTTCAAAGTGACCACCCCAAATGATCTCGAGCGGGCGAGGGCAATCTTCACAGACGTCAGAAGTGGTATTGGCGTCGACGCTCACCAGTTCGGTGAGGACGGCAAGTTGATGCTCGGCTGCCTTGAGTGGGAGGGCTATCCGGCCCTAGCTGGTCACTCAGACGGAGACTCTGTTGCCCACGCCATTGTTGACGCCCTGCTCTCAGCTGCGGGTCTTGGAGACATCGGTTCAAACTTTGGTACCAGTCGAAGTGAATACGCAGGCGCATCCGGGGAGCTATTCATCTCGGAGACGCTCAAACTCTTGGCGGAGGCCAGTTTTCAACCGGCAAATGTGGCGGTGCAGATAGTTGCAGAGGAGCCCAAGATCGGCCCTCGCAGGCATGAGCTCGAGCATCACCTAAGTGAAGTGGTTGGTGCCCCGGTTTCGGTGCTTGCGACAACCACCGACGGCCTTGGCTTTCTCTCGGATTCTAGGGGTGTTGCGGCCGTGGCAACGGCTCTGGTCCAAAGCCGAAGCTAGGCTTTTGGCAATGAAGCTCTATGACACCAAAGCCGCTGAGCTTAGAGACTTTGTCCCGATCGAAAAGGGCAAGGTTGGCATCTACGTATG
>JBDQMQ010000007.1:0-15016 GCA_040262185.1 Aquiluna sp.
GCACAAACAGCCCCATACCAACAATCGAGCCCCAGAAAAACAGATCAAGGGGCAGGTCTCTAAATAACGAGATGTTTGTGCTCGCAGGAGTCAGCCCACGATCATTGGGGAACTGCAGTGCTAACACAGCAAAGGCTATGGCTACTGCAGCCTGTCCTGCGATTTTGGCCCAGCCACTAAGGCCAAGTGATCGCTGATTGCGGACTTTCATAAGGTCATCCACAAAACCGACCAGGCCCAACCCGGTCATCATAAACAGAACAAGCAGCGCTGAGGCTGAAGGGGTCTCGCCGTTTACCAGCTTGGCAACGAAGTAGCCAACTATTGCGGCCGCGAGAATTACCAAACCACCCATGGTCGGAGTTCCGCGCTTGGTGTGGTGGGACTGCGGCCCATCGTCCCTGATGAACTGCCCCCACTGAAGCTTCTTGAAAAGCTGGATGAATGCTGGAGTCGCAAAAAGCGAGATGAATAGTGAAATGCCGCCGGCGGCTAGTAGCGCTCTCACTTCACACCCGCCAAATCATCGCCGAGGAACCTAAGCCCAGAGACGTTACTCGATTTCACCAACACCACGTCGCCAGGCAATAGCTTTTCACGGATAGCCTCAAAAGCTGTGCTAATCGACTCGATGAATTGACTCTCACCGTCCCAACTGCCCTCCTGCATGGCACCCATATGAATCAGTTTCGCCTCTTCTCCAATGACGAATAGCTGATCGATATTGAGTCTGACCACGAGCCTTCCGATGGCATCGTGCTCCAGCGCGGAAAACTCCCCCAGCTCAGCCATGTAGCCAAGAACTGCCACCGTTCGGTTTCCTTGCCTACCCAAAACAGCTAGAGACTGAAGTGCAGAGCGCATTGAGTCTGGGGAGGCGTTGTAGGCATCGTTTATGACCGAGAAGCCATCAGGGCTCTGAATAAGCTGCATTCTCCAGCGCTCGGGAGCATCCAGCTTCGAAACGGCCTCAGCGGACTCTTGAGGGGTAACCCCAAGCTCCATTGCAGTTGCAAGTGCGGCGGCAAAATTCATTGCGTGGTGCTCACCAAGAATCTTCAGCTGGACAGCGATCGGATCAGCACCGGCAATGCTGATCAAAACCTTGGTTCCCGCTAGCGTCAGCTGAGTGCTCAGAATCCTGACCTGAGCATCCTCGCTAAACCCAAAGCCAACCCGCTTACCTGAAAACTCAAAACCTCTTACGCGCGCATCATCGAAGTTCAAAATTGCGGTGTTCTGGATAAAGGGCATCATCTCGGCCTTTATCTTTTCGGTGACCTCGATTCCGCCAAACTCACCAGCATGCGCCATTCCGACCTTGAGCTGAACTCCGATGTCGGGCTTTGTCCAGCTCGCTAGCTTTGCAATAGACCCCAATCCTGCTGCCCCAAGTTCTAGGACTAGGAACTTAGTGTCCTTTTCAATTCGAAGAACCGTGAGCGGCAGTCCCACCTCGTTGTTATAGGAGGCAATTGGGACCACGGTCTTTGCCTTTGGGCTAAGAATTGCGCTAAGCATGTTTTTTGTGGAGGTCTTGCCATTACTGCCGGTAATCCCAACCACCTTCAGCTGGCCGCCTGCCCGCACCCTTTCGAGCACTGCCTCGGCGAGTTTGCTGAGCGCTACAACGGTGTCAGCAACCACAATCTGATCGGTGTCGAGATCTTCCTTGGGAGTGGAAACTATTGCCAGCGCAGCACCTGAGAGCGCTGCGTCCACAAGGTACTTGTGTCCATCCTCGCTCTCGCCGAGCTTGGCAAAGAAGATGCCTCCCGGCTGAATCTTTCTGGAATCGGTATCGCAAACGCCCGATACCAAAGTTTCTGGCTTGCCTTTGTAGATCTCTCCGGACACTGCCAGTGCAATCTGCTCCAGGGACATCGAGATCATGAGCCTGCGACCTCTCTGGCAATCTTCCGAGCATCGAATGGGACTTTTTTGCCAGCAATCTCCCGATAACCAAGTGCTCCCGGACCGCACCACAGCACCGCTCTGCCAGAGGCAAACTCAATCGCCTGCGCGATGGCCTCGGCTGGGTCAAAAACCTCAACGGCGTCGATGCCCGCTTCTTGAGCCGCGTCCATTAGTGTCGATCTGATTTCAGCGGGGTCCTCGTCCCGCGGATGTTGGTCTGTCACATACAGCCTCAAAGCGCCCGCGCATGCTCGAGCCATTTCGGCGCGTTTCCCCCTGTCGCGATTTCCAGATGCCCCGAGTACTACAACTACCTCGCCCCTGGCACTCAATAGGTGCTGAACACTCGCGGCGACTCCGGCAGGGGTGTGGGCATAATCAACGAATACGTTGCCAGCGGCATCCACAGCTTCAAGCCGGCCGGGAACGCTCAGCTCAATGCCCTCAAGGGCGTTCTCGACCTTATTTGGGTCGAACCCCGCCTCAATCGCGAGAATGCTAGCTAGTGCCAGGTTTTTTGCCATCGGGCCAGCAACTTCAACCTCAGTTCCCAGCTCAGCGGACCCGGAAATCCTGAATCCCTTAGGCAATAGCGCTAATTGGTAATCGAGGTGATCGCCAATACCAACCTTGGGGATCGCTATTTGTTCGAATAGTTTCTTGCCCCACTCATCCTCACAAACCACGACGGCCCGGTCTGAGTAGTGTGCGCTGAAAAGCAACTGCTTGGCCTTGAGGTAACTATCCATGTCGCCATAGTCATCGAGGTGGTCTCTGGAGAGGTTAGTGAATCCGGCCACCTGGAACCTTAGGCCCTCGACTCGAGCTCGCGATAGTGCCTGAGCCGAGACCTCTACGACAGCTCGGTTCTGCCCGGAAAGCTGCATTTTATGCAGCAGCTGGTGAAGTCTGGGAGCCTCGGGGGTAGTGAGCTCACTGTCCAAAACCTGGTTCCCAACTAGCTGCTGGTGGCTGGTAATTAGCCCAACGCTCTCGCCGAGAGCTGTGAGTAGCCGCTGGAGGTAGATCGCGGTTGAGGTCTTGCCGTTAGTTCCGGTGATTCCAATCAGGTCGACCTTTCCCGAATCGAATATTTCTGCGGAAATGGAACCCGCTATGGACCTGGGATCGGGGTGGACAATTGTTGGTAGCGGGTACTCGCCGGGAGTGTCGGTGAGGAGCGCGACTGCTCCTTTGGAAATTGCTTCATCTAAAAAATCTAAGCCGTGAGACTTAGCGCCCTGGACAGCAACAAAAAGGTAACCGGGTTCGACGAAGGCCGAACCGATTGCAACACCGGAGGGAACTATTTCGCCTGCGGAAGAAAGCTGGCCGCCAAACTTAGCGGCAATGCTTGCAAGACTAGGCACCTGGTTCACCAAACCGGTTTGACGGGATGTCATCGCGAGAGGTCGTGGTAGATGGCGGCACACGATAGTGCTTGAGGGCCTGCTGCATAATCGCCTTGAAAGGAGGGGTTGCCTTTGCGGAGTTGCTAACCCCCTCGGGCCTATAGATTGTGACTCCGACTACGAACCTCGGGTTCTCAACTGGGGCGACGCCGTAGAAGGAAATGGCGTATCTATCGCCATAGCCGTCACCTTCGCGGATCTGGGCGGTGCCAGTCTTACCGGCCACCCGGTAGTCCTCAATTGCAGCGGTCTTACCAACGCCACCAAACTCGACCACCTTCTCCATTAGCTGGAGATTTAGGTCTGCATTTGCCTCTGAGATGACCCGATAACCCTTTTGATCTGGTTCGTAAAGGACCTCACCGCCGGGGCCAGTGCAGCTGTCAACGAGGATTGGATCAAGCCTCACTCCCCCATTAGCGATGGCCTGATAGGCGAAACCCATCTGCAGTGCGGTAACGGAGACACCTTGGCCGAATAGGTGGGTGTATTTATCGGCATACTGCCAATCCTCATAGGGCCTGAGAATTCCCGAGCTCTCACCCTCGAAGTTCAGACCACTGGTCGTCCCAAAGCCAAAGTCCTGGAGGTAGTTGAAGCGTTCTTTCTCATCAACCTCCATGCCAAATGCATAGATACCGGTGTTAGAGCTGTAACGGAGAACTCCAGCGAGGCTTAGGTCAAAATCATCGTGATCGAAACTGTCCTTGATTGACTCCCCATAGTCAAGCTGCAGGCGGTCGGGGGCCATCTTGGTCTCAAATTCGTTCGCGGCGCCCGAGTCCAAAACCATTGCGGAAGAAATCGACTTCATAATCGAGCCCGGCTCGAAAGCAAACTGCATAATCTTGCTCCCGCGATTCTCTGCATCGGTTGCAGCGGGATCATTTGGGTCTACGGTCGGCGCCTCAGCAGCAGCCAGAATTCGGCCTGTTTCGACCTCGATTACGATCGCGCTGGCCCAGTCGGCATTCAGCTCAGCGACAGTGTCGGCAAGAACCTGCTGAGCAAAAAACTGCAGGTTCGAATCGATTGTCAGATTGAGGTTTCCACCATCCTGGGTGGGCTGCGTGACGACATTGGAGGTCGGAATCCGCACCCCCTCGGCAGAGCGCTCATACTTCTCTTGGCCATCTACTCCTGCGAGGCAGCTATTGAACTGTCTCTCGAGACCTGCAAGAGGTGTGCCGTCACTGCCTACAAAGCCGATTAGGTTGCCCGCCACCGCTCCGTTTGGGTAAAGCCGATCAGAGAACTGATCAAAGTAGATCCATGGCACCCTGAGGTCCCTGATGGCGTTATAGGTTGCGGCATCCACGGCCTTGGCAAGGTTTGCGTATTCACTATCGCCCTCAAGTCTGGGCAACAGCTCCTCAAGGCTCAGCCCTAACAGTGGAGCAAGCTCCATAGCTATTGCCTCAACCGAGTGCTCGGTGACCACTCCGTCCTCTGCCCTAAAGACCGGGCCGACGTTTTTTGGTGCTGCGTTTACGTCGTACCTAAAAACAGTTCTGGCGAGTACCTGCCCGCTGCTATCCAGAATGTCGCCTCTTAGTGCAGTGAGGGTCTGAGTAACGCTTCTGCGCTCGAGGGACTTCTCCTGAATTTCCTCGGCACGCACGACCTGAAAGTCCACCAGACGCCAGCCAAGAGCGCCCACGAGAACAAAGAGTAGAAGCACAAAAGCTGTTAGACGGGAGGTCAATTTAGCGTGAGTGCCCATATTGCCTACCTGGTCGGGGATGCCGGAATAAGTCCTGAATCCAAAGCTAGAGCAGAATCTGCGTCCGAGACGATTGCAACACTGATATCGAAGCCACTTGCTGCAATGGTGCTGGGGCTGAACTCAGATACCGTGCCGAGGGCCGCATTGGCCACCATGTTCGCACTCGCAACAGCCGTCTCATCGGGGTCTGCCGGAACGGGATCTCCAAACACCTTGCCCGAGCGAATGTCCAAGAGCACCGAGGCTGGATTTGCGACCATTCCAAGGCGGTTGGCAGCATCCGCAAGGTTCTGAGGCGAAGCCAGAGAATCCACTTCCTCCTGAATAATCTGCACCTCGGTGGCAAGTTGGCGCTTTTCAGCCATAAGTTGAGAGAGCTTGTAGGCGTCCTGAGTGAGAACCATGTTCAGCGAGAGCTGAACCACATAAACCAAGACAATGCCCAAGACAAAAATTAAGCCGGCAATGACGCTAGGCCTTAGCTTCCTAGCATCCTGCTCGCTGAGCATCAATACTCTCATGCGCTCTTCTCCAGCTTCCTAGCTGCCCGAAGCCTCGCTGATGCTGCTCGAGGATTATTCGAAAGTTCGGTCTCGCCGGCCCGCTCCACACCCTTGGTGATCATGCTCAAACTTGGACCCATTCCTGGCAGCTCTACTGGAAGCTCAATGGGGCTCTGGCTAGTGGCAGCCTTGCGAAGCGCGTCTTTGGTGATCTGATCCTCGAGAGAGTGATAGGACATCACCACGATTGCAGCCCCTGGCCTAAGTGCCTCAATTGCCTGAGGGAGTGCTCGCTCGAGAACCTCCAGCTCCTCATTCACGGCAATACGAAGAGCCTGATAGATCCGCTTGGCAGGGTGCCCGGACTGCTTACCAGGGGCCTTGGGGACTACCGACTCGACAATTTCGTTTAGCTCAGCACTGGTAGTGACCGGCCTTAGCTCCCTTTGCGCAACTATCCTTTTGGCAATTGGGAAGGCAAATCGCTCCTCACCAAAATCGCGGAAGATCTTAGTTAGCTGATCAACATCCAAAGTCGCGAGGAGGTCGGCCGCAGTGCTACCCGCGGTCTGGTCCATCCGCATGTCTAGTGGTGCATCCTGCGCATAGGCAAAGCCACGCTCGCGCTGATCAAGCTGCATTGAGCTGACTCCAAGATCAAAGAGCGCACCATCAATTTGATTGATTGCCAGATCCTCAAGAACCTCGGCGAACTCGTCGTAGACGGCAAGCACCGGAGTGAATCTGGACCCGAAGCTTGCAAGCCTCTCGGTGGCCAGCTCGAGGGCGACAGGGTCCCTATCGAGACCCACGACCCGAAGGTTTGGAAAGGAGTTCAGGAGCGCTTCGGTGTGTCCGCCGAGACCGAGGGTCGCGTCTACGACGACAGGACTGTCGCCTTGAATTCCAGGTTTGAGTAGCTCGAGGCAACGCTCAAGCATTACCGGGCGGTGAAGTTCGGAGGATAGATTGCTCATAGTTTCCTGGGGAGCTATCCCTACCCTTTGGTCCCTGTCCGAATCCGTGAGCTTGGTTTTCACGGGGTCCGACTTAGGGGAAGAAAGCCGGGCTCGGCCAGAGACCAAAGTGCAGGGCTAGAACAGCCCCGGAATCACCTCCTCCGCCTGTGTCGCAAACTTCTCTTCATTGCTTGAGAGGTATTCCTGCCAGCTAGCGGCATCCCAGATCTCAGCCCTAGAGCCGACACCGATGATCACAAGCTCCTTAGTCAGGCCTGCGTAATCCCTAAGTAACTGGGGTACCAATACCCTGCCCTGCTTGTCTGGAGTGTCATCGGAGGCACCGGAGAGAAACAGACGCAGATACTTCCTGGCCTCCTCTGAGGTGACCGGGGCTTGACGAATCTTTTCGTGGACGGACTCGAACTCGCTTTTTGAGAAGACGTAAAGGCAACGCTCCTGGCCGCGGGTTACCACCACACCGGCAGAGAGCTCATCGCGGAACTTCGCGGGAAGGATAATGCGGCCTTTGTCATCAAGCTTTGGAGTATGAGTACCCAGCAACATCGCCGCACCCCTTTCTTAGCTATTCTCCACTTTACTCCACTTTGCTCCACATTGCTGCAAAACGCAACCATTTTTATCACAATTTGGGCAAGAAAAAACCCCCGCCGTTTGGCAGGGGTTAGCTAATTTCTGGGTGGTTTAGTCGTTGTTGAACCTGTTGTTCCAACGATCTTCAAAGAATGAGCCGCCGCCCGACTGGAAATTGGTCTTTGGAAGCTCTGGCAGGCGGAAGTTACTGGACGCCACGACCAGCCCAATCACCATGACGATGAAGGCAACAACACCCATGAAGGTCACCTGGGTTGCCACAGCAAAAATAAGCAGGCCGATGCCTGCGATCATTGTCAGAACGCCTGCAACCAGCTTGCCCGCGCTGCGGTTCACCGAACCAACTCGCTTTAGCTTCTGGTCGAGGGACGCGTCCTCTTGCAAGAGGTTCCGCTCCATCTCCTCCAGCAGTCGCTGTTCGTTTTCGGATAGTGCCATTTAGCTCTCCATTCCCTCTAAATTGTAAACAGCGAAGTGCCGCTAGGCTATCCCGTGTGCCTCAAAATTTCCTGCTAGAGCTCGTCCAGCAGAGGCTAGATGGTTTCTGCGAGGACAAAAGACACCAGCTTTTGGAAATCTCTAGTGATCTAGAACCAATCATTGACTACACACAATCCCTACTTTCCGGTGGAAAAAGATTTCGCGCACTTTTCTGCTTCTGGTCCTGGGCCGGGTATCAACCTCAAGAGGTCACCAAGGAGTCCATAAACATCGACTCCCCCATAGTTGGTGTAGCTGCGGCTTTAGAAATGTTCCATGCTGCAGCCCTTGTTCACGATGACCTTCTTGATCAGTCCGATACCCGCAGAGGCCAACCCGCAATCCACAAACGCTTTGAAACTCTCCATGAGACGAAGTCATTTAGTGGCAGCCCGGCAAAGTTCGGTATGGCAGGTTCGGTCCTCACCGGAGACTTGATGTTGGCCTGGAGCTCAGAGCTATTCGGACAGGCGCTCCAAGAGGTGAGCGCCGAAGACGAGGCAAACTGCAGAACCCAGTTCTCACAAATGCGCTTTGAGGTGATGGCCGGTCAATACCTAGACGTCCTCGAGGAGAACGCGGCCCCGATCCGCAAGCAGTCTGAGGCCGTCGCAATTGCAAACCGGGTGATGCTCTACAAGACCGCCAAATATTCTCTTGAGGCACCGCTACTAATCGGCGCCGCTCTCTCTGGAGCGGCTGGGGGCAACCTAAAGATGCTCAGCGAGTTTGGCATTCCGCTGGGGCTTGCATTCCAGCTTCGCGACGATGTGCTCGGAGTCTTTGGTGATCCCGAGGTGACCGGTAAGCCGGCAGGTGATGACCTAAGGGAGGGTAAGCGGACAGTATTGGTTGCCCTCACCCTAGAAACCCTGCCCGCATCGGTTGCAAGAATCTTCAACGAGCTACTCATGGGCGGCGAAATCGACTCTGAACAGCTGGAGTTCATGCGGCAGACAATCACAGACTCTGGAGCCCTTGATAAAACAGAGCGGCTTATAGAGGAACACTCGAACCGAGCGATCGAGGGGCTTGCAAATCTGGAGATCAGCGATCAGGGACGCAAAATGCTCGCGGCACTAGCCCAACAGGTGATAAACCGAGCTCACTAGCCAAGAGCTTGAGCGGCTCTGCGCACCGGAGCCTTATGCCCCTTCACGAGAGCTGCGATTGGCTTCTCACCTAGAACATCGTTTTCCTCGTAGAGCCATTCAATTGCCTCTGCTTCGGTGAGACCTAAGTCCAAAAGCTGCAGCATGGTGCCGCGAATGCTGCTGAGGGGTTCATTTCCGACGATGATGTCAGATGGAATCATCGGTTGCTTGTCGATCTTGACGGCAAAGAGAATGTGCTCCTCGATTAGCCTTCTGACCTTCGAGGTTGAGATGCCAAGCTGCGAGGCAGCCTGGTCAAGCGTGATCCAGTTCTCTACTTGGTCAGCTATCAATCTTTCTCCTGGCGGTTTCGACCAATTGTTCCGCAACTAAGAATGCCAGCTCAAGAGACTGCATGTGGTTAAGCCTTGGGTCACAGACCGACTCGTAGCGCTGCTCCAAGGTGGCCTCATCAATCTGCTCGGAGCCTCCAAGGCACTCTGCGACATCGTCACCGGTCAGCTCAACATGCAATCCACCCGGGTGAGTGCCGAGGTCCCTGTGAACCTCAAAGAAGCCCTGCACCTCGTCCATGACATCGTCAAATCGCCTGGATTTGTATCCGTTCGCTGTGGTGATGCCATTGCCGTGCATTGGGTCAGTGATCCAGAGCGGGCTTGCACCCGAGTCACGAACCGCCTCAACTAGCTTCGGTAGTTCATCGCGAATCTTGCCTGCACCCATTCGGCTAATGAGAGTCAGTCTTCCTGGCTCGCGCTCTGGGTCCAGCTTGTCGATGAGCCTAAGGACATCGTCGACACTCGAGGTTGGTCCAAGCTTTACGCCGAGCGGGTTTCTTACTCTTGAGAAGAAATCGACGTGAGCTCCATCCAGTTGCCTGGTGCGCTCTCCGATCCAGATGAAGTGGGAGCTTGTGACGTAGGGAAAATGCGTCCTGGAGTCGATTCGCGTCAGAGGACGCTCGTAGTCAAAAAGCAGACCCTCGTGAGAGACGAAGAACTCTGTCGCCCTAAGCTCGGCCGAGTCAACCCCGCAGGCCTCCATAAACCTCATGGCCCTGTCGATGTCCCCGGCAATAGATTCATACTTCTTGTTTGCTGGGTTGTCGGTGAAACCACGGTTCCACGCGTGCACCTCTCGCAGATCTGCAAAGCCGCCGGTGGTGAAGGCCCTGATTAGGTTTAGGGTGCTTGAGGAGGTGTTGTAGGCCTGGAGTAGCCGCATAGCGTCGTTCTTGCGAGCCTCCTCGGTGAACTCGAAGCTGTTCACAGCATCTCCGCGGTAGGCGGGAAGGGTGACTCCTTCTCGAGTTTCAAAGTCTGAGGAGCGGGGCTTGGCGAACTGACCGGCCATGCGGCCCATCTTGATGACCGGCAGCGACGAGCCATACATCAAAACCACGGCCATCTGCAGCACCGTCTTGATGCGGTTACGAATCCGGTCGGCAGTTGCATCGACAAAGGTCTCGGCACAGTCGCCACCCTGGAGTAGGAATGCCTCTCCCCTTGCCGCCTGTGCGAGCCTGGTGCGGAGGGTATCGACCTCGCCAGCGAAGACAAGTGGCGGCAGTGCGCCCAGCTGGTTCCGCACGCTCTCCAGCACACCAGCATCTGCCCAGGTGGGCTGCTGTGCCGCGGTTAGCTCGCGGTAGTTATCTAGTCCAAAATCCTGCAATGTGCTTCCTTAGTTTGTGCTGCGTGCGAGGCGGTTACGAATGGTCGAGGCGTAGACATCAACATATGGCTGATTCGAAAGCTGCTTGATCTCATAAATGATCTGGTCGGTCACAGCACGAAGCACAGCTCGCTCCGATTCCATGCCCGCAAAGCGAGAGAAGTCCATCGGCTCACCAATACGCATGCCGACCCGGCGAATCTTGGGGTATTTGCTGCCAAGCGGCATGACCTTCTCGGTGTTAATCATCGCAACCGGAATCACTGGGACCTGTGCCTCGAGAACCATTCTGGCAATTCCCGTTCTGCCTCTGTAGAGCTTGGCATCGGGAGACCTGGTGCCCTCTGGATAGATACCAAGTACCAGCTCACGCTCCAGTACACCCAGTCCTGTGTTTAGGGCATCCTCGGAGGACTTACCACCGCTTCTATCAATGGGAAGCTGGCCGTTAGCCTTGAAGAACCAGCGAATCAGAGCTCCCTTGAAACCCTTGCCTGTGAAGTAGTCGCTCTTGGCCAAAAAGGTAATTGGCCTTCTCACCTTTAGCGGCAAAAAGATTGAGTCGACAAATGAAAGGTGATTACTTGCCAGGATCGCGGCACCACGTTTTGGAATGTTCTCAGAACCCCTGACCCAAGGCCTGAACAGCAGCTGCAGGATTGGCCCCAGCACCAGGTTCTTCAGAATTAGGTAGGTCACGTGTCTTCTCCAGTTTGAAACTAAAGCTTACTGGCCCGCCTGGCGGGCCAAATCGGCTGCTCCAATTACTCCGGCCTCATTTGCAAAGCTGGCAAGCACAATGTCTGCCTCGGGCCTAAATCCTTGGGCGGGCAGCTGGGCTGCAAAGTGCCTAGTGATGGGGTCCAAAATCCCCTGTCCCAACTCCGAGAGGCCTCCCCCGATAACGAACACCTCAGGGTCCAAGACAGCAACCAGCGAGCCCATGGCTCGGGCCAGATACTCTGCAGCGCGCTCAACCTCCTGGCGGGTGGCCTTGTCTCCCTCTTGAAAGGCGAGATAAGCGTGGTGACCGGAGAGCTCCCCCTCGCCAGCTAGCTCCCTGAGCCGTGCCCCTTCGGCTGAGCTAGAGCTAGCAATACTCCTGAGCTCTCTCAGCAGAGCCGTGCCAGACGAGTACTGCTCCACGCAGCCGAGTCTGCCGCAGCCGCACTTGATGCCGCCGTCGACAACTGTGACGTGGCCGAGCTCGCCACCAATCCCAAAGCCGCCGCGCATCAACTTGCCATCGGCCACCACTGCCCCACCGACGCCGGTGCCAAGGGTGAGCATCATCATCGAGCCGTACTTCGAAGCAGCGCCAAAGCGAAACTCCGCCCAACCGGCTGCGTTCGCGTCATTTTCAATGACGACCTCGCGACCGACTCTCTCTGAGATTCTTTGCTGCAGCGGCTCATTGCGCCAGTTCAGGTTTGGAGCGTAGAGAACCGTGGACCTCTCTGCATCGATGAAGCCAGCCGCTGCTACGCCTATCCCAGCTACCTCGGGCTCGACCCTGAGAAGGTCATCGATAAGCCCTGCCACATCGTCAACCAAACGCGCAGGATCCTGGGCTGGAGACGCGATTCTTTTTTCCTGGACAACCTTGCCGGATTCGTCGACAAGCGCACCAAGGATTTTGGTTCCGCCGATGTCAATACCGACACTAAGCAAGGGGTTCTCCGTTCAAATGGCCAAACCAGAATATTAGGGCGGAAACTAACTAACTGCACTTGTCATTTGGAGCCATCCGCCGCTGGTGACATGGTGAGGGGCGAAGAGTAGAGTTTAGGAAACTTCTGAGGGAGACAAACGATGACGTTTTACGATGTGCCGCTGAGAGTGGAAACTAACCCCCGCGAGAACGCAACGGACCTCTTGCTTAGTCGTGTGGCAAAAAACCCAAAGCATGCCCTCTTTAGTCGCAAAAACGCTGACGGCAGCTGGCGCGATGTAACCGCCGAGGACTACCTAAGCGAGGTCGAAAGCCTAGCTAAGGGTTTGATTGCCTCTGGTATCAAGCCTGGTGACGCGGTTGCTCTGATGTCTCGCACTCGCTACGAGTGGACGCTGATTGACTTTGCGGTTTGGTTCGCAGGAGGGGTTGTAGTACCCATCTACGAGACTTCCTCTCCAGCGCAAATCGAGTGGATTCTCTCCGACTCGGACTCGGTAGCGCTATTTCTTGAGAACGACGATCACTTAGAGCGCTTCAACAAAATTAAGTCGAATGTAAAGAAGGTCTCTAAGGTTTGGAGAATCGACTCCAAAGAGTTCTCGGACCTTCACAAAGCAGGTGAAAAGGTCTCTGATGCTGATCTTGAAACGGCAAGAAAAAATGCTGAGGGCCCAGACCTTGCGACCATCGTTTACACCTCTGGCACCACAGGAAACCCAAAGGGTTGCGAACTAACCCACTCGAGCTTTGTGGACCACTGTAAAAATGCGGCCGCTGAGGTTCCCGAGCTTTGCAACGAGTTTCAACGTTCGCTGATATTCGTCCCCCTCGCACACATCTTTGGGCGCTACGTCGCTGCGCTCTGCATTTATTCGGGCGTGAAGGTTGGTCACTTAGGCGACACCAAGATGGTCGCCGCCGAGCTCCCTGGCTATAAGCCAACCTTCCTGCTGGCTGTGCCGCGGGTGTTCGAAAAGGTCTACAACAACGCCGAGCTCAAGGCAGAGGCGGGAGGAAAGGGCAATATCTTCCGCGCTGCGGCCCAAACCGCTATTGACTACTCAAAGGCCCTCGATGATCCCAAGGGACCAAGTCTTGGCCTCAAGGTCAAGCACAAGCTATTTGACCGCCTGGTCTTTTCCAAGCTCCGCGCAGCAATGGGAGGCGAGGTCAGATACGCAATCTCTGGTGGTGCACCACTGGGTGCAAGGCTTGGCCACTTCTTCCGCGGAATTGGGTTGATTGTCCTAGAGGGCTACGGCCTTACCGAGACGGCTGCGGCCGCAGTTATTGGCCGCGTTAGCTGGCAGAAGATTGGCAAGGTTGGTAGAGCCCTTCCGGGGACCGGGATCAAGATTGCCGAAGATGGCGAGGTGCTACTTCGCGGCATCAACATCATGCGCGGTTACCACCGAAACGAAGCTGCAACTCGCGAGGCATTCACCGAGGACTGGTTCCGCTCCGGTGACATCGGAGAGCTTGACGAGGACGGCTTCCTAACAATCACCGGTCGCAAAAAGGAACTGCTGGTGACTGCAGGCGGTAAGAATGTAGCACCGGCCCCGATTGAAGATCCACTTCGTGCTCACCCCCTGATTGGCCAAGTGGTCGTGATTGGCGATTCGCAGCCATTTATTAGCGCTCTTATTTCACTAGACCCAGAGATGGTTCCGGTTTGGTGTGAGCAAAACGGCATCACTGAGAAGCTCACCCTCGCGGAGGCAACCAAGCACCCAAGGATTCGTGAGGAGTTACAGAGCGCTGTTGACGGGGTAAATGAAAAGTTCTCTCAAGCGGAGCAGGTTAGGGCTTTTGAGATTCTCGACGTTGAGCTCACGGAGGCCTCTGGCCACCTAACGCCATCGCTGAAGATCAAGCGCGGTGAGGTGCTCAAAGACTTCTCAATTCACGTGGACAGAATTTACGCTAGCTAAGAAACCAGTCCTGCTCTCTAAGTGCCCTGAGCGCTAGCTTGCGCTCCTCGGGGAGCAACCTGTCTAGGTAAAGAAGTCCGTCTAGGTGGTCGCACTCATGCTGCAGCGCCTGGGCAAGAAGTCCCTCGCCGCTAATTTCAATTGTGCTGCCATCAAGCTGCAACCCCCGGGCGGTCGCCCGCTCATACCTTGGAGTCTTGTGCCAAAGCCCCGGAACCGAGAGGCAGCCCTCCTCAATCTCGAGCTTTTCTCCGGAAAGCTCGATAATCTCCGGGTTTATAAGGTAACCAAGCTCGTCGTCGACGCTGTAGGCAAATACTCTTTGGCCAACTCCAATTTGGTTGGCCGCGACACCTGCTCTGCCGGGCAGAGACGTGGTTTCGAGAAGATCTTGAACCAAAGACTCTGCCGCTGCTAAGTCAGTGACCTCATCGCAAACGCTTTTTAGAATCGGGTCTCCGAAGAGCCGAATTTCTCGAACGCTCAATCCACCAGACCGTCGACAACTAGCGCAGCAAGATCCCTAGCTGCCTGCCTGGTAGCGGGGTGAAGCTTGTCGAACTGGATCACTGCACCGGCTGCCAGCATTGGGTCGTAGGGAACACGAACCACAGCACGAACGCGAGTCTTGAAGTGGTTTTCAATCTCATCCAGCTTCACAAGCTGAGTGCCGTAGGTTGCGGTATTTAGCGCAACCACTGAGTTCTTGACCAGATCTCCATAGCCATTGGACTCGAGCCAGGTAAGGGTTTCGCTCGCGAGCTTTGCCTCGTCAACGGAACCACCTGAAACGATTACAAGGCCGTCAGCGCGCTGCAGGATTGCTCGCATGACGCTGTGGACAATGCCAGTTCCGCAGTCGGTGAGGCAAATGCTGTAGTAGCGGGTAGCGATGTCTGCAACCACGTTGTAATCGCCCTCGTCGAAGGCCTCTGAAAGCATTGGATCGGTGTCGGAAGCCAAAACATCCAGCCTCGACTTGTCCCGGGAGACGTAATCGCTGAAG
>JBDQMQ010000008.1:0-7985 GCA_040262185.1 Aquiluna sp.
CGTAGAGATGGTTGAGGAGAGAGTCGTCTCGGAGCATCCAGATTTGAGAGAGGCTGTGCTCCGCTACTCAAGAGACCTTGCATTTAGTGCCGCTGATGTCTATGCCCGCGCGGCAGAGGCCAGGGGTCTATGGGATGCAAGGCTAGAAGCACTGGTTGTGGACAGCATCATCAGCGGTGAAACCTCTCAGGAAATCAACTCTCGAGTCGCCGCACTTGGTTGGAGAGCCGATGGGCAGGTTGCGGTGCTTTTAGGAACCACCCCTGAGACTCCAGATCCCGACAACATGCGCAAGATTGTGCGTAAGTCTCAGGCTGATGTCTTGCTTGGTATCCAAGGCCGCAGGCAAGTCGCGGTAATTGGCTTGCCCGAGATTGTTAGCAAACCCGGTACAGCGATTATCAAGTTGGCACAGTTGCTAAGCGAAAGCTTCGGCCCTGGGCCGCTAATCCTGGGGCCAGTGGTTAACACAGTCTCCGACGCACCTAGGTCGGCCAAGGCTGCGCTATCGGCAAACTCAGTTGCAGCAAGCCGTGAGGTCTGTTCAAGGCCAATGCATGCCGACGACCTTCTTCCAGAGAGGGCATTGGCAGGCGATTTGCTGGCAAAGCAAACTCTGATTGCGAACTATTACCTACCGCTGGCCGAGAATTCGCGGGAGCTACTGCACACCTTGAGAAATTACTTTGAGAAGGGCGGATCCCTGGAGGCCACCTCCAAGGCCCTCTATGTTCATGCCAACACCGTTAGGTATCGGCTCAAGAGAATTCAAGAACTGCTCGGTGAAGATATGACAGACCCTCGCACAAGCTTCGTGGCTCAAGTAGCGCTATCGCTGGGCTTGATTAGCGATGCCGAAAACGGAATAAGGAGAGATTGATGCTCATAATTGCGTGCCCGGGTCAGGGCTCACAGACCCCTGGCTTTCTCTCCCCCTGGCTTGAGGTCTATCCAGAACTGGAAGCAACGCTCGCCTCTCTTGGCCAGGCTTGTGGGGTGGACCTGGTTCGTCTTGGCACTACAGCACTAGAAGAGGAGATAAAGGACACCGCAAACGCGCAGCGACTGATAGTCGGACGTGCGCTTGCAATCTTCCGAACAGTGTTTGCGGGGGTGAAAGTCGACGGCGTACTCGGCCACTCTGTCGGTGAGTATGCCGCCGCAGCGATTTCTGGGGTTATTAGTGATGATCAGGCACTGCAGCTTGTAGCTAAACGGGCCGATGCCATGGCAGAGGCGGCTGCAAAGACTCCGACTTCAATGGCCGCGGTTTTAGGCGGTGAAGATTCTGAGGTGCTCTCAGCGATAAGGGAATTTGAACTGGAGCCGGCGAATTTCAATGGTTCTGGTCAGATTGTCGCAGCCGGAGCGAAAGCGGCTATCCAACGTCTGGTAGAGAGCCCTCCGGACAAAGCCAGGGTGATTGAGCTAAAGGTTGCAGGCGCATTCCACACCAGCTTTATGGAGTCTGCCAAAGAGCCAGTCGCTCAGTTAGCAGCGAGTTTTTCCGCAGCAGATCCAGAAATCAAGCTTTGGTCAAATGTTGACGGAGCACAGGTGCAGGATGGAACTGCCTTTCTTTCTTCTCTAGTGAGCCAGATTGCAAGCCCTGTGCGCTGGGACAAGTGCATGGCATCGCTTAGCGGCCTTAGCGCCACAGTGGTTGAACTTCCGCCAGCTGGAGCCCTCGCGGGGCTGATCAAACGAGGCGTTTCCGATGCGACTGCGATAGCCTTGAAAACTCCTGCCGATGTTGAGAAGGTGCCAATCTCTTGAAGAGCCTGAAGCAAAACGATCCAGTCCAGTTCACGAGGATTTACTCTCTTGGCGCCTCCAGAGGAAGCTCTGAGGTAACTAACGATGAGATT
This sequence comes from Aquiluna sp., assembly GCA_040262185.1. GTDB lineage: Bacteria > Actinomycetota > Actinomycetes > Actinomycetales > Microbacteriaceae > Aquiluna. Next base: position 1,869 of record JBDQMQ010000008.1, read on the forward strand.
GCTGGTCCAATTGACTCTTCGGATGAGTGGATTAGGCAGCGCACTGGCATTGTGACCCGGATGCGAGCACCCGAGGGTCAAAGCCTCATGGATCTAGCCGTTGAGGCTTCCAAAGAGGCAATCGCAAAATCTGGCATTGAACCAAGTGAGATTGACGCAGTCATTCTCGCCACAATCAGCTTTCCCTATGCGACCCCATCGGGGGCCACCATGCTAGCGGCTGAGGTGGGAGCAAAGGACGCTGCGGCCTATGACATCAGTGCTGCATGTGCTGGTTACTGCTACGGAATTGCCCAGGCGGATGCCTTGATTCGCTCCGGTAACTCAAAATACGTGCTGGTTGTTGGAGGGGAAAAGCTTTCGGACTTTATTTCGCCAACAGACCGTTCCATTAGCTTCCTGCTTGGAGATGGTGCGGGCGCTGCAATTGTGGGACCCAGTGACCATCCCGGCATTTCTAAGACAGTCTGGGGTTCTGATGGCGCCAACTGGGACAAGGTTGGGATGACAGGTTCAATCCTCGACTTCCGCGATGGCAAGACTCAGTGGCCAACTCTGGTTCAAGAGGGACAATCAGTTTTTCGCTGGGCAGTTTGGGAGATGGTAAAGGTTGCGAAGGATGCGCTAGAGGCCTCCGGACTGGCACCGGAAGACCTCTCAGCTCTGGTTACTCACCAGGCGAACGTGCGAATTATCGATGAGTTTGCAAAACAACTGGGGCTCCCAGAGACCGTAGTAGTCGCAAAGGACATCGTTGAGACCGGCAATACCTCAGCGGCATCAATACCGCTAGCTATGCACCGACTGCTAGCAGAGGGCAAGGTCAAATCCGGCGGATATGCGCTACAAATTGGTTTTGGCGCAGGGCTTGCCTATGCGGCTCAAGTTGTAGAACTCCCATAAAATAAAGCGATAATCAACGACCCAATTAGGAGAAAATCATGGCTCTATCTGAACAGGATGTACTTGCAGGACTTGCAGAGCTGGTGAACGATGAGACTGGCATTGCCGCAGATGCAGTTCAGATGGAGAAGTCCTTCACCGACGATCTAGACATCGACTCAATCTCAATGATGACCATCGTTGTCAATGCCGAGGACAAGTTCGGCGTAAAGATTCCAGATGAAGAAGTCAAAAACCTGATCACCGTGGCTGACGCGGTCAACTTCATCACCTCAAACCAGGGATAGTTTTGCGCAGAGTTGTCGTTACTGGAATTGGGGCAACCACTCCACTAGCTGGCAACGCCACTGAAAGTTGGAAATCCCTGCTCGAGGGCAAATCGGGCATCACGACCCTGGAGCAAGAATGGGTCGCAAGGCACGAGCTTCCTGTGACGTTTGCAGCTCAAGCTAAAGTCTTAGCTTCCGAGGTTCTCACTCCGCAAGAGGCCAAGCGCCTCGACCCCTCGTCACAGTTTGCGCTCATCTCAGCCAGAGAAGCTTGGGCCGATGCTGGTGAGCCTGAGGTAGAGCCGGAGCGACTCGCGGTTGATTTTGCGACCGGAATTGGTGGGGTCTGGACGCTGCTCGATGCCTACGACGCCCTCAACGAGCGCGGGCCGAGAAGAGTCCTACCTATGACCGTTCCTATGCTGATGCCAAATGGGCCGGCCGCAGCGGTAGGCATGGCACTCGGTGCCCGGGGTGGCGTTAGAACAGCTGTTTCGGCCTGCGCGTCTGGAAATGAATCAATTGCCAATGCCTTCCACAGAATCCAGTTGGGTGAGGCCGACGTCGTGGTTGCTGGTGGAGCAGAGGCTGCAATCCACCCGCTACCGATATCAGCTTTTGCCGCAATGCAGGCCCTGAGTAAGCGCAACGACGACCCACAAGCCGCCTCTCGTCCCTATGACGTTGGACGCGACGGCTTCGTAATGGGAGAAGGAGCAGGCGCCCTAGTTCTCGAAGAGTATGAAAGCGCTAAAGCACGGGGTGCAAAGATCTACTGCGAGATAGTCGGTGGATCTGTGACCTCTGACTCCTATCACATCACCGCACCTGACCCCGAAGGCTCCGGAGCTGCAAGAGCAATGCTTGCCGCATTGGAGCAGGCCGATGCAAAGCCTGAAGACGTGGAGCACGTCAACGCCCACGCAACCTCAACACCTGTGGGAGACATTGCCGAGTACACAGCCCTTGAGAGAGTCTTTGGATCTCACACCGAAGACTTGATTGTCACAGCTACGAAGAGCTCCACAGGCCACCTTCTTGGCGGCGCCGGTGCTGTTGAGGCCGTTTTCACAATACTGGCCCTTAGGGAGCAGACCTCCCCGGGAACCCTGAATCTAGATGATCAAGATCCGGCTATTCCGCTCAATGTCCCAAGGAAACCGCACGCGCTATCTAGAAGAGACGCAGTTGCGATCAGCAACAGCTTTGGCTTTGGCGGTCACAACGCCGTTCTCGCCTTTAGAAACGTTTAGACCGCTCGAGGCAACTGACTGACCCTAGCGCTGGCCATGCGATAAGGCTCTAGCAAGTCAAGCCATGCAGTCCCGGTTTCAACCCTCAAAAGCCTCTCAAGCTCCTTGTGGTTGCCCTCAGCCTCGCGAACAAGTCTTTCAAGTTGTCCGATTCTGATGACAATCTCCCCGCTTACGTCAACTGCCAGACGCTTCAGGCCAAGACCGGGGTGGCCAATTAGGAGGCAGGGCTCTTGAGAGCTCTGGTAAATCTCGAACACAACGCCGAGTTTGCTCAAGAGGGATCCGAGCTGAGCTACCTGCCGGTCCGAAAGCGAGGCCTGGAATCTGGTTTGAAGGGTGCCGGGGGTATGAGGCTGCGGTTTCCACTTCGGGCTTAGCTGATGCTTGGAGAGGAAGTTTTGGACGTCAAAGGTTGCGCTCTTAGGTGCGCAAAGCAACCAGATGTCAGTTACAGACATCACTACCTCCGATCCAGAGTCGTCTTCCCCTACGTTCTGAATCGGTGAGATGAGGCTAGTTCAGTTCAAAGCCTGTTGTCAAAAGCTATCTCGTGCTCGCTCCTGTGCTGAAACTTCACGAACGTCGCTAAGCCGCCTAAGACTTGAGAGGGGATTAGACATTCTGAAGTTGCCTTTGAATTTCTCCTGGTTTTTATCCATGAAGCTCCAATACCCGGCAGTAAAGGGACAGGCGTCCTCGCCGAGTCTCTTCTTGGGATCAAATGGGCAATCGCCACAGTAGTTACTCATCCTGTTGATGTAGGCACCACCAGCGGCATAGGGCTTTGTGGACATCGCTCCCCCATCCGCGTAAAGAGTCATGCCAATTACATTTGCTGGCATAACCCAGGGAGTTCCATCAACAAATGCATCAACAAACCAGTCGTTGGTCTGCCTTGGATCGTAGCCTCGTTGCAACGAATGATTACCGAGCACCATCAGCCTCTGAATGTGGTGTGCCCAGCCGTAATCTCGAACGTTGGCTAAGGCGTCGCTTAGGCACTTGGCACTGACTTTTTCCGGTTGCAGGTCTGAAAGCCATTCGGGAAGGTTCTTATCTGCATTTAGGTGGTTTTGGCCTTCATACTCCTCACCGAAGTGCCAGTAGAGGTGAAAGACATAGTCTCTCCAGCCAACGATCTGTCTAATGAAGCCCTCAACGCTAGAGAGTCTCGCCTTACCTTCGCGGTAAGCCAGCTCAGCCCTTGAAGCCACCTCAATCGGGTCAAGAAGTCCTAGGTTCATTGGGACTGACAGGAGCGAATGGGCCATTGTCCAGTCCCTTTGGTCCATAGCGTCTTCGTATGGGCCGAAGAGATCGAGCCTGTGTTCAATGAAGTGCTCGAGGGCTGCCGTAGCCTCGGTCTCCGAAGCCGCAAACTGCCTTGGGCCATCTACTCCCAAAAACTTCACACCTGAGCGCTCAAGGTTATCCAGTGTCTCCCTAACCTCTGCGTCTAGCTCGTCCTCCGTCGGTGCCCAATGTCCCGCGACTTCAAGTTTCTCCTTTGGAGGGGGGAGCCGGTTCTCTGCATCAAAATTCCAGGCACCGCCAGCAGGACTCTCCCCATCCATCAACAAGTTGAGTCTCTTGCGTGACTGACGATAGAAATCCTCGAGCTTTAGCTTTTTGCCTGTCGCGTAGCTTTGCCAGTCGGCTTCACTTGAGCAAAAGCCCCTAGTTTGCAAAAGTTCAAGGTCAAGTGACTGCGCAAGGCTCAGCATGGGCCTCGTCGAAGGCTTGATCGCTCGGGAGAGACCGGCGACCTTTTCAAGATCCCTGTAGTTATCGAGACTTAGGAGCGTAACTCGGACTTTTTTAGCTCTCTGTCGCAGGGCATAAAGAATGAGGTGCGCCTTTTGCCGGTGGTACGGGCGCTTACGGAACTGAGAGAGAACCTCTGGAAGCACAATCTCTCCACCGAGGTCAAAATGTGACCCGAGTTGGTCCGCAAATAACAGCTGCAATGGGCCACCACCTATACACTTCAGACAACCATCATGAGCAAGCTTTACTTCCGCTACGGGGCGATGAACTCAGGCAAGAGCACCGCCCTATTGCAGGCCGCCTACAACTACGAGGAACGCTCTCAGTATGTGCTCCTTGCAAAACCCGCAGTTGACTCCAAGGGTGACCGCAACGTGGTTAGCCGGCTAGGCGTAACTAGAGAAGTTGATTTCCTCGTGGAGCCAGCTGATGACCTGCGGGAGCTGTTTCAGCAGCACGCAGCTGATTTTGAGTCTCGAAACTCACAACCAATCGCCTGCCTGCTCCTAGACGAAGCACAGTTTCTAACCCCAGACCAGGTCGATCAGGCCCTTGAAATTGCGGTGCTTGATTCGGTGCCGGTACTCGCCTACGGCATCAGAACTGACTTTCAGACCAAGTCATTTCCGGGCTCCCGCAGGCTTCTTGAGATTGCTCACAGCCTTGAAGAGCTCAAGACCATTTGCCGCTGCGGTAGGAAAGCGATGTTCAATGGCCGGAAGCTCAACGGACAGTTCACTTTTGACGGTGAACAGGTCGCAATTGATGGCGACAAGGTGACCTACGAGTCGCTTTGTGCGACGTGCTATCTGGAAAAACTCAAGGCTAACTAGTTCGTCTCTTTTCACCTCAATGTGAAGTTAATGTAACGATGCCGTTACCTATGCCTTGGACAACTTCTAGAGGTCTAACTTTGAGTAAAGCGTCTACTCACTTCAGACCGAAGGGGAAGAGCGCTCAGTTTCTTGAAAGGGGAATTGATGAAGAAAGCAACACTATTTGTATCTGCTCTCGCTGTTGGAGCACTGGTACTTAGTGGTTGTGCGGCGGATGACTCAAGCGAGTCAACAGCTACTACGACCACAAACAACAACTCAAGCAGCACAACCGAAACCGCCGTTGAGACCGTCTCAATGCTGGAGGCTGTTCAGGCCGCTGGCACAGTTCGTTGTGGTACTCGCGACGCACTGCCTGGATTCGCCGTCCTCGATGAGAGCGGAGAGCACGTAGGTTTCGACTCTGATTTCTGCCGCGTAATTGCGGCAGCAGTCCTGGGTGACGCTTCGGCCGTAGACATGGTTGACCTCGAGACTGCAGACCGCTTCACAGCCCTGCAGAACGGTTCAATCGATGTTCTAGTTAGAAACACCACCTGGACAGCAACACGTGATGGTAGCGAAGCAGCTACCTTCCTGCAGCCAACGTTCTACGACGGCCAGGGCATGATGGTGGCATCCGACAGCGGCTACAGCTCAATCAACCAGATGAATGGTGCGGTTGTCTGTGTAGCTAAGGGAACCACCACAGAGGGCAACGCAGCCCTCGAGTCCTCCAGGCTAGGACTGGGTTGGGAAGTTCGTGCATTCGATGAGGTAGACCTGATTCTTGAGGCCTTCCTTGCTGGTCAGTGTGATGGTTGGTCTTCGGACGTTAGCCAGCTCACCGGTCTGCGCAGTGCATACCCAGATGGTGCAGCGGCACTGACAATCCTTCCTGAGGTCTTCTCCAAGGAGCCTCTAGGACCTGCCGTGCTCGATGGCGACACCCACTGGGCACAGGTTGTCAACTGGGCAATCCTTGCAACCATTCAGGCCGAGGAGTTTGGCATCACAAGTGCAAACGTGGACAGTATCCGCAGCAGCACAACCGATGTTGGAATCCTTAGGTTCCTTGGTGCAGATGTGCCAACCAGTGACGGCTCT
>JBDQMQ010000008.1:7995-14282 GCA_040262185.1 Aquiluna sp.
CCTACCAGGTAGTCAAGCAGGTTGGAAACTACGGTGAGATCTTCGCGCGTCACCTGTCGCCGCTGGGTCTCGAGCGCGGTGTGAACTCACTTTGGACCGATGGTGGTCTGATGTACGCACCTCCTTACCGTTAATTCGCTAAGGTCAATTAGCAGAACATAGTGGTTCACTTGGGAGGGAGACTTAATTGAGCTCTCTCCCAAGTGCACCCGCTAAAGTCCCAATCTGGAGGGACGTAAGAGTCCTTCGATGGCTCTTCCAGATCGCTGTATTAGCAGTCGTAGGCCTCATCATTTATTGGATTTGGGGCAACTACCAGACCAACATAGAAAGAAGCAGCGTTCAGACTGACCTGCGCTTTTTAGACAACCCCGCAAGCTTTACCATTCCGGGCAATGACTTTGACCAGAGCTCTCCCGTTAGAGCAGCATTTGTTCAAGGCTTTCTAAACACCATCCAGGTCGCGCTGGTTGGCATCTTCTTCGCCACAATTCTGGGAACCCTTGTGGGTATCGCAAGGCTCTCCAAAAATCTCGTAGTTAGAAGCATCGCTGCCGCCTACGTCGAGGTCATCAGAAACTTGCCGCTGCTTTTGCTCCTAACCTTTATGAACCTCGCCGTTGTCCTTCAGACGTTCCCGCGCATCGAAGATGCATGGAAGCCACTAGATCTCTTCGTCATCTCAAACAGAGGACTTGCAATTCCCTGGTTTGAAGGAAGTGCGGGACAGCTCGGACTCTTGGTGCTAGCCGGCATCGTCCTCGCGATCATTGTGGTCAAGCTTGAAAGAGCGAGAGCGGACAGGGTCGGGAGACCCTCCCGTGGGTTGTTGCTTGGCACCCTGGCGCTGACGATAGTGCCCGTGATCGGATGGATAACTCTCGGTTATACCTGGACGCTTCCTTTTGTTGACGGAAGAGGAACCTCAGGTGGTCTCAGGCTCGACCCTTCATTCTTTGCACTTATAGTTGCGCTCGTCGTCTACACCAGTAGCCACATTGCAGAGATAGTCAGGGGCTCAATCCTTGCCGTCCCCAGGGGTCAAGGGGAGGCTGCGGATGCCTTGGCGCTAAGTAACTCCCAAAAGATGCGCATCATCATCTTGCCTCAAGCCTTCAGGGTTGCGATGCCCGCTCTGGGAAACCAATACCTTAACCTGATCAAGAACTCCTCGCTTGGCGCAACCATCAGTTACTTCGAACTTACGCAGATTGCCCAAATAACGGTGGGCAACGGCTCCCCCGCTGTCCCTGCGTTCACTCTGACACTGCTCGTATATCTAGCAATCTCCCTCTTCACATCGCTGTTTGTGAACTACTTCAACCGCAGATTGGCCTTGGTGGAGCGATGATTACCTGGCTAAGGCGGAACCTATTTAGGACCTGGTGGGACTCCATCATGACCGTGGTCTTTGGCTATGTCGGGCTCTGGGTCATCTGGACAGTTATCGAGTTTGTTTTCGTAACCGGCCGCTGGGAAATCATCCAGGTGAATCTAAAGCTACTTTTGGTGGGAAGGTTCCCAGATGAATTGATGTGGCTAGTTGGGGCATCACTAACAGCTCTCGCTTTCTGGGTTGCCGCTGTTGCCGGTGGCTCAAAGATTGACATAAGCAATAGACAGTCGCTCTCGCAACGGCTGTTTGACTACATAAGGCGATTTGGCCTGATTGTTGCTCTTGCCGCGCTACTGATCTTCTTGGCCGCAGACGTTGCAGCACTCCTGCTGGCCTTACAAATCCTTGGCGGTGTCGTCGCTGGACGCCTGGTGGGTCTGGCTCGTCGGAACGTGGGTGTTCTCGGAGCAATCCCGAGCATCATCTGGCACCCCATGCTGGCCTCACCCGCGGTTGCTTTAGTGCTTGTGACTCTTATGGAGTCAACACTCGAAGAGTGGGGCGGGTTCCTAATTAATTTCTACATGGCAATCATCAGCATTGTGCTGTGCTTCCCGCTCGGAGTCCTACTCGCTCTTGGTCGCAGGTCATCGTTTCCGATCATTCGGCTTGTGACGACAACTTACATAGAGCTGATCCGAGGCGCCCCACTATTTGTGCTGCTGCTGTTGGCAGGTGTGGCACTTGAATTCTTTATCCCACCATCTATAGCCCCAGATGCCATTTTCAGGGGTGTAACCGTGTTTACACTCTTCACTGCCGCTTACCTGGCTGAGATCGTGCGTGGTGGCCTCCAATCAATTCCTAAGGGGCAGACCGAGGCTGGCAAGGCGCTTGGGCTCAACACCACAAAAATCACCTATCTGATCACGATGCCACAGGCTCTGAGGAACGTCATTCCTGCCCAGATTGGACAGTTCATCTCGCTATTCAAGGACACCACATTGGCTGGTGCAGCGCTAAACATTCTTGATGTTCTAAATGTTGGAACAGCAATCACCAAGCAACAGGACTTTTTGGGACAGGGCCTCATCTATGAGGCGCTGGCTTTCGTGGCCCTGTTGTTCTGGGTTGGCTCCTACGTCATGAGCCGAGAGAGTCAAAGACTAGAAAAAAGACTGGGAGTAGGTGTGCGATGAGCAGCGAGGTATTCAAGGACGCAACCAGGATGTCAGGCGGTCGCGCCAGCGATGAGGCCATTGTCACGATGGAGGGCGTCTACAAGCGCTTCAAAGACTTTGAGGCACTCAAGAACATCAATTTTCAGGTCGGTAAGCAGGAGGTTGTAGTTGTCATCGGGCCCTCAGGTTCCGGTAAGTCAACCTTGATTCGCTGCATCAACCGACTCGAGGAGCATGATGACGGTCGAATAATTGTTGACGGCACGGAGCTCACCACAGATGTTCGCAACATTCAGGAGATTCGCAAAGAGACCGGCATGGTTTTCCAGAGCTTCAACCTCTTCCCCCACCTCACCGTACTTGCAAATATCGCACTTGCACCCAGACAGGTTAGGGGCATGCCGAAGGCCGAGGCCGAGGCTCTTGCAAGAGAGCTCTTGGAGAGAGTGAAGATTCCTGAACAGGCTGACAAATTCCCCGCTCAGCTCTCAGGAGGCCAGCAACAGCGCGTGGCCATCGCCCGCTCACTTGCTATGAAACCCAAGGTGATGCTCTTCGATGAGCCAACTTCCGCTTTGGACCCAGAAATGATCAATGAGGTCTTGGACGCCATAAAGCAGCTTGCTCAAGAGGGCATGACGATGGTTGTCGTCACCCATGAGATGGGCTTTGCCAAAGAGGTTGCAGACCGAGTCGTGTTTATGGCAGACGGCGAAATAGTCGAGGTTGGTACCCCATCAGAGATCTTCGACAATCCTAAAGAGGAAAGAACGCAAAAGTTCCTAGCCCAGATTCTCTAGCACTGGAAGTGCGCCATAGACTTTCGGGCAACAACCTCTGTCCAATGTCCTGAGCTGTGCTTGATTCTGATTCGGCAAGTATTGTGGGGCGTGCGGGACTTGAACCCGCGACCGACGGATTATGAGTCCGCTGCTCTAACCAGCTGAGCTAACGCCCCCAGCCTGCAGTCGAGTTTACTCGTCTCCAGAGCTGTTCCTTGGAAGCCCTAGAGCAGGTTAGGTATCTTCTGCTCCGCTGCGAGGTTAGCCCTTCGGAACACGAGCGTCACACCCGTAGAAATCAAGACTATAAACAGCGAGTAGAGCGCGGGCACCAAAAGGATTTGGTCGATGCCTGGGTTATCGATGTAAACGGCAATGATTACCGCAATCGCCAGAGGACCGTTGTTGATGCCGGTCTCAAGGGCGACTGTTCGAGCATTCATTGGGTGCATCTTAAACAGCTTCGTTAGGTAATAGGCGGCAGTGATGCCGACAAGACCCATGCCGATAGCAACCGCGTATGTTGGCCACTCGGTAGTCATCAGTAGCTGCCAGTTACGTGGCACCCAAACGATGATCAAGAATGGAATGAACAGCAGACCAAGTGCTCCACCGATTAGTTCTAGAACGGCTCCAATGTTTGCGCTGAGCCTCCGAAGGAGCATGCCGAGTGCAACCGGCACGATCAGACCGAAGATAACCAGTGCCAGCTCACTGAACTCGATACTCAGTGACTCGTCGAGCCCTAAGAAGTTCGAGTAAATGAATAGTGCAGCTGGAGTCATGATGAATGCCCAAAGGGTGGAGTTCACCGTCATGGTGACGCTGAGTGCAAGGTTGCCCTTAGAGAAGTAGGTAAAGAGGTTTGAGGTGGTGCCCGCCGGCACGCTTCCCATGATCAAAGCTCCAAGTGCAACTAGCATGATGCCCTCAACAGACGAGAACGGCAGTAGCACGGAGATGATTAGTAGGTAAGTCACCAGTGGCATGATGCCGAACTGAGTTACCCAGCCAATAATCAAACCCCACGGGCGCCTCAGGGCCAGCCCAAAGTCCTTTGGTGTGAGTCCAGCTCCCAAGCCAAACATGATTGTTACGACGAATATGCGAAGAAGTAGCTCCTCGAATTCGTTGACAACGGTTGCCGCATTTGCCTCTTCGGCTGCCAGGATCATCAGTTCTCTCATGGCTATGCTCCCTTGCTTGTGTCGCTAGATGAGGGTGCGGTGGCGAGTGCCCCGTCCCTTAGTTCTCTGCGGAGAATTTTGCCGATTGGGCTCTTGGGGAGCTCGTCCACAAAAGTCACCATTGAAGGAACCTTGTACGCAGCCATGTGCTCTCGACAGTAGGCAATGATTTCTTCCCTAGAGGGCTCTTGGAGAGAGGAGACGACGAAGGCTGCAACTTTCTCGCCACTTTTCTCGTCAGGAATTCCAATTACTCCTACTTCGGTGACACCCTCCATGGCAGCAATGGTCTCTTCGATTTGGTTTGGATAAACGTTGAAACCGCTCACCAAGATCATGTCCTTCTTGCGATCGACGATGGTGAAGTATCCGTCCTCGTCCATCTCTCCGATGTCGCCGGTGTGAAGCCAGCCATCAACGAGGGTGGAATTTGTCTCGTCATCACGCTGCCAATAGCCCTTCATGATCTGAGGCCCCTTGGCTACTAGCTCTCCAGCTTCACCCTGCTTCACTGGCTTTCCGTTCTCGTCAACACATCGCATAAGTGTCGACGGCACTGGGATACCGATAGAACCAATCTTCACCTTCCCACCAAGAGGGTTGAAGGAGATAACTGGCGAAGACTCCGTAAGACCGTAACCCTCAACAATTGGGGTTCCGGTTACCTCTTGCCATCTCGTGGCTACCGATTCGTGCAGCGCCATGCCGCCTGCAGCTGAGGCCACAAGATGCTTGGGGGGTCGATCCGTGAACCAGCGCTCATTCAGCAGTGCATTGAACAGCGTGTTCACTCCGCTGAGCCAGGTCACCTTATAGTTCTCGAATGCGCGCTTGAGGTTTGATGGGGGTCTTGGGGATGGAACAAGAATGTTTCTCGCGCCAACGTAGTAGAAGCCCAGCAGATTAACGGTGAAAGCGAAGATGTGATAGAGCGGGAGGGCTGTGAGGACGATCTCCTTACCCTCCTGGATGTACTTGCCATTCATCTGAAGCATCTGGATGGTGTTGGAAACCAGATTGCCGTGGGTCAACATCGCACCCTTTGAAACTCCTGTTGTTCCTCCGGTGTACTGCAAGGCTGCAAGTGAGTCTCGACCAATACCCTCTAGATAGTCTTTGCCAGAGGCCATTGCCTTGCCCTTAGCAAGAGCGTCTTTGAATAGCGTGTGAGAAACCTCAACCGGCGGCAGTGACCTACTCCAGTAGCGCTGAACCCCCCTGATGACCTTGCCCACGACTGCTGGGAAAAACTCGGAGATCTTCACCGTTACCACTGTCTCGATGTTCGTCTTACCAATTACCTCGGGAAGGCGGTCGGCGAACATGTCGATGACAACAAGTGCCTTGGCGCCAGAATCACGGAACTGATGGACCATCTCGGGAGCTGTGTAAAGAGGGTTCGTGTTCACGATCACGCAGCCGGCCTTTAGGATTCCAAAGGCCACAACCGGGTAACTCAGACAGTTAGGCATTTGGACGGCGACCCTGTCACCTTGAACCAACCCAAGCTCTTCCCGAAGGTAAGCCGCGAAATGGTCAGAAAGTTCGTCAACCTTTTCGTAGGTCAACGTGCCATTCATGCCATTAGGCATTACCTGAGTGAAGGCCTTTTGACCTGAGTACTTCTTCGAAGCTTCGCCCATAAGTGAGGGCAGGTGGTGGTGAGGAATCTCGGGTAGTTCTTTGGCCACCTCTTGTGGGTAGTGGTCAAGCCAGATTGCGTCGGTCATGGACTCTCCTTCGTCGACTCAATGCCACCGACGAAGCGCCGGCGTTGGAGTCTTCTATGAAGATAATAGGC